>JAUWLG010000112.1 GCA_030613795.1 Helicobacteraceae bacterium | reverse complement strand
TGACGTCTTTATTTAAACTCCAAACTGCTTAGTTTAATGGCTTTAAAAAAAACCTTAACCTATTCGATATCCTCTAACGGTTTAGTATGACAGTCCAATATTGTCTTCTATGGGTTAACAATATATTCATAACCGCTATAAAAAGTATACCCGCCATAGATGATAACGGCAATTGAAGCAAGTCTTATCATCAACCCTCTAAAACCACTCTGCTTGAACAGGCCGACAAAAAAGCCCAGACTGAAGAGTGCCGGAATAGTGGCAAGTCCAAAGACCAGCATCACTACCCCACCCCACAGTGGACTTGCCGTACTTGCTGCAGTAATAGCGAAGAAGTAGACAAAGCCGCATGGCAATAACCCGTTTAGCATTCCTAAAAGATAAAAACTTAGCAGTGACTGATTGCCCAAGAGCGCTTTAAAGGAGTGTCGGTACCAGCCACTGGTCGATATGGTATGTTCCACCACAGTCAAGAACTTTATTTTTCCCAAGAGTGACAGACCGGTCAGTACCATAACAATACCTGCAATGATGAGCAGAACACCGTTAGCATTATTACTAAAGGTAGCAACACCACCAAGATAACCAAACATCACACCCAAGATCACATAGGTTGTGATCCTGCCAAATGAGTACAGCAGATGCGACACAGCCTGCTTTGTACGGCTCCAGCCCAGATCGACCGTTGTACTTGAATAGGCGATGACAATACCGCCACACCTCCCGACACAATGGCCGAATGATCCTAAAAAAGCGATGGTGATAATAGAGAGTAGATCAATGGTTTCCAAGCAGTTCCCTTCGTACATACGGATCGGTCATATTTTCACCGCGCAGCATCTTAAGCGTCATCGTCTCAAAATCGATGAAGCCCTCTTGTTGTTTGGTATACGCTCCGAAACCGTAACGCATCGGCGTATCGTCAGTGCGTGAGTACCAAGCGCTCCGCGCATCTATCCATTTATTTGTATCCCGCGAATAGACCCATATCTTCGCCTCGTTGATAAAGGCTTTGTTCTCTATCCACAAGGCCATACAGCCGACATCATCAAAAAACCATGTCTTGCCATCGGGCGCATTCACCTGGCAGCTGTCTTCCAGCTGTTCGACCGGCATACCGCATTGCGTATCCTGGTAGTGCCCCAGCTTGATCTCAACAGGCAGCTGTTTTAGGTTGCCTTCATAAACAGTCAGCATCTGCTGCTCTTTGGCACGGCCCAAAAAGACGACCACGATCACAGCGATCAAGGCAAAGACAATCAGTATCGGCATCACCTTCTTCAAAATATTCATAAAAAGACTCCCGTTTTTAAATAATAGACCACGACATACAATGTACACAATAATACAAAAGCCGTATTAAAAATAGCTGTAGCCGGGTAGACAAAGTCCACCTCTTTACGCATAACCGTTTTGAGCAGAGCCCCTGTCATTCCAAAAAAAGTTCCCAAAAAGAGAGTACCCCAGATAAAATAGCCTACATAATAGTACTCACTTTGCAGCATACAAAACGGACACTGATGCGTCGGAAGCTCATACACATAGGTGCCGAAGAAGTAGACCACTGCATGATAAGCAATATAGAGAAAAAAAGCATTAGCTGCAATATTAATATAGGTTTAACGAAAAAAGCTTGCTGCCAATATCAGCGCATAGATGAGATAAAAGAGTATCAACAGTCTGAAGATATCAAGACCAAATGGCAGCGGCTCCCCGCTGCCGGCTGCACCATAGATGGTCGAACAGCAAGAGACGGGATCTCCAGTAGGAATATTGACCAGGTATAGAACATCCAGTACTGACTCCACAGCGACCAAAATGAAGATAATAATAAAAAGCCAAAACTTCGCTTTGAAATAGGGGTAGGACGAGGCCTTGATATCTTCAGCGTTGAGGATCAGCCAGCTTCCGGTAAGAAAGACGATCAACACTTTTAAAGAGAGCAGCGGCGGCCCATATTCATTGGCACTTATGACACCTGCCCCACACATAGCACCGGGAACGATGGATGAGAGTTGGTCGATCGTATAACTGAAATATGGGAGCAACAGCATCTTGAAACCAAGCGTAAAGAGAATGATCAAAACAACAAGATAGGCCCTCTTTTCCAAGCGGTACTGCAGAGCTGTGGATGCTGCAAAATCCCAACGAGAGAGTATACCGACCGCATTGACAAAAGCGATTCCCTGCAGAAGCAGCAGCAGTGCTTCGACAAAAAGAAAGATGATGACTTCGTTGGAGAGAAGGATCATGAAGAGGTTATCTTGCCATTTTCAATGACGATGGTTCTGTCAACACTTTCCAGACCATCAAAGAGCGGATCATGTGTAGCGATGACGACTGTTTTGCCCAGTGCTTTGAACTGCTTGAGCGTTTCAATGAACTTGAGAGAGTTCTCTCTGTCAAGATTTGCCGTCGGTTCATCACAGAGAATGATCTTGGGTTCATGTACCAGAGCCCTGGCAATGGCACAGCGCTGCTTTTCACCTCCAGAGAGGTTTTGTACAGATTGGTCCTGTTTATGGCTTATATGCGCTATCTTCATCGCCTGCTGCACTTTTTCATCGATACTCTTCTGAGACATACCGGTAACGATCAACGGCAGTGCAATATTGTCTTTGACACTCAACTCATCGAAAAGATTAAAGGCCTGAAAAATAAACCCTATATGGGCATTACGAAAATGTGAGGCATGGGTATCCGGCAGCTTGGCTATCTGTTCACCATCAACAACCAACTCACCACTGCTTGGCTTTATCAGTGTGGCGATGATCGAAAGAAGTGTTGACTTTCCGCTGCCGCTGACCCCTTTGAGCACCACAGTCTCTGCCGGTCTGATATGCAGGTTAATGTCATGCAGCGCCGTGTACGCGTTGGCAGCATTTTCATTATAGACTTTGTTGAGATGTTCGATATGGATCATTTCATCGCCTCCACAGGGTCTGTGATCGCAATGCGCCAGACCGGTATAAGGACGGCAGCCACATACGGCATGATAAAAAAGAGAAAGAGCAGCGTAAGCATCCCAAAATCTATACTGCGGTTAAAGACAATATCCAACGGAAGGTTGCCATGTCCTAAGAAGAGTGACGAAAGCAGCGGTGCGTCCAGTAAAAAGACATAGCAGTAGGCCAGCAGAAGACCAAGCATAAAAGCACTCAAGCCGACAACAAGGCTCTCCATGATCTTGAGTTTGATCACAGCGTTTATACTCCACCCCAATGCACGTAAGATACCGATCTCTTTTTTATCAGCACTGCTTATCATCGAGTAACGCTGGTAAAGGATCAAGACAAAGGTGACAAGTACGATCATATAGAGCAGCAAAAAGACACCGCCTCTGTAATTAAAAAGTTGCTCATACGCAACGGCAAGTTCCTCTTTCTCGATCACACGCAGATCATCGTGCTGTAAGATGATCTTCTCTCTGACATTGTCACGTTCAAGCTCGTTAGGAACAAAAAGTACGATGTCAGTTGAAAATTCCTCCTCGATCCCCAACACTCGTTTAGCCAGATCGAGCTCCATAACAGCCATGTCACTGCTGACAATACTGCTCTCTTTGGGAAAGCTCTTATAGATACCTACTCTGACCTTTGTCCGGTTGGGCGCCTTAAACAGATAGTGATCAAAATAGCGATGCTGATCCAGCTGTGCTTTGACACCCTGCCCGATGATCATCTGGTCTTCGGAGAGAAATGATCTTAGATCTGTCTCTTGCAACAAGGCTTCGAGTGAAGTCGAGATCTGTTTGTCGAAAGGATCGATTCCGACAATGGTAAAGTAGTGTGAATTCGGCGTATAAAAATAGCTGCCGTAGACTCGTGGCAGTGCCACTGATACACCACGTATAGAGCGTATCTCATCAGCCCACTCCATCGGTATATCAACCGCTTTACCCGCATGTATTTTCTGAACAATAAAATCAGGCTGAGCGGCCAGAGAGACTTTGATATCCTCTTCGACAGCGTGAGAGAGCAGCATCACTGAACTAAAAAGCATCACCACCAGGGTAGAGATCAGAAAAACAGCAATATGCTTGCTGCCGTGGCGATAGATAAGAAGGAAAAGAAAGTTCAGAAAGACATTAGCGGGCATAGACAAAGTCCATACTGTTTATCGGCTGCATTGTCGGATAAAACACATCAGAGTAGTCACGGTATTCACGTACTCTCGGTTCATAATAGGGAACCGAGAACGCCACGCCCGGAAGTCTGCTCACTTTAGTGACAGCAGCGATCGAAGTAGATCGTTCATAGAACGCAGCATCCAGAGCTGCTGCTGTGACACCCACTGTCAATAGAGCAAAAAATGATAAAAATATCTGACTTAGACGTGATATAGAGAACCCTTTATTCGTCTAGTGCACGGACCATCTCCGGCGTGATCTGCTCAAATGAGACTACCTGCTTGCCATAATGATCTTTTTCAAACGCCTCTGCATCTTTTTTATTGCCAAATGGAATAAGTTCATGTCCCATTGGTCCATGGACGTTTGAACCGATAACATACCAAGCCGACTTAGCATCAACTGCTTTAAGTGTATAGTAGTCAGAGACCAACATCTTTGTGATCATTGATTGTGTTGCTTTCTTATGATACGAAGCCGGTTGAAAATAGAACTTCATCATATCTTTAACACCGTCATAGTAGTGGGTATAACCGTCTATCTGCACTTCAGCGGCCCATTTTGGGTACTTGGCAACGAACATACCGCAGACAGGACATTTTGCATCTTTAGGGACTTCAATAACGTCACTGTGCTGATGACTCATACCCTCTTTACGTGACAGATAGATGGCGATCGCCTGATACTGTTTATCTTTGAGCGTGCCACAGATACCACTGTCAGCGATGTGGGTCTTAGCTTCGGCAATCGACGCAAAGGCAGGAAGGTTAGTCTGTTTGCACATCTTGGAAAACATCATCTTCCCCTTCTCAGCAGCCATCGCACGTTTTTTCTCGACCATCTTGTTGTCGTTATAGATATCATCAGCTGCCTGTTGAACGGCCTCAGCAAATCCCATCACTTTTCCGCCGTTTGCTTTGGCGAAAGCTTGCGCTTCTGCCTTGGTCGCAAACGCGTACTTGCTGTTCATCGTCATCGTCCCTTTTTTGCTGCTGCCGACAACATAGGTGGCAGTAAATGCTTCGATGAATTTCAGGCTGTTGACATCAACGACTTTAGTATCAGGATTGATGACATCATTGGCTTCTGCAAGACAGTGAATAGAGCAGTATTGATGGGTTGAGCCATCTTTCTGTTTCATAGCATGGGATGTTTTATAAAACTTGACCAGGTTCATACCACAGTTTGGACAGTAAAGTTTCCCTTTGCCACTCTGTAAAAGCTCCGCTTTCTCCACAGGTACCATCGGAAACATCTTTGCCTCTGTAAGACCAAC
>JAUWLG010000108.1 GCA_030613795.1 Helicobacteraceae bacterium | reverse complement strand
AAGGTAAAAATCATTGGAGATATCCAAAGCCTCATCTTGAAAAATATTTTTGTTAAGAAGATCGCGATCGGTTTAAAATCCTCTTGCTTCTCTACACTCAGCCCATGAGAGCAGCCCAAAGGCCTTCTCTCTGTTTTTTTGATGTACTGTTGCACGTATACGGCGTTTCAGCTTACGACTTGGGTAGATCTCACGTTTGCCCACACCAATACCTGTGATCATCCGTCGACCACTTTTAGCACTTTGAAGTTTTATTTTTTTACGGTTAAGGACAAAGCCTCCATCAGTAATGATCTTCTCTACCAATGTCTCAAGCGTTGCTGCAAAATCTTTATGATTAAACGAAAAGATCAGATCATCAGCATAGCGGGTATAAACAGTATATACACCCTCTTCAGCGATAGCGTTTTTGATCATCTTGTCCAGTTTTAAAAAAGCGAGATTGGCGATGAGCGGACTTGTCGGCAGACCCTGTCTGGCTATACCGTCTATAAAGCAGAGGTCTAGCTCCTCTTCACTAAGGTACTCTTTGACCATCTCTGCTTTGACACTGTCAAAAAAATCTTTTAGATCAAGAGAGAGTGTATAAGCGTAGCCGACATGTTTCAGCGCATTACTGACCGGACCGCGACCGCGCATAAATCCATGGATCGTATAATCTTTATCTGCGTCATGAACTTTTTGCTGCAGATCAAGTAAAAATGAGGTGAGTTTTTCTTTGTAGGCTTTGTTAGGTGCGTAGATTGTTCGAAATCTGCCGCCGCCTTTAGGAAGTTTGATTATCTTGTACTGTTTTTTCATGATTATTTTCTTTTAAAAGGCAGCACGAATTTCGGTGGATACGTCAAAAAAAAAGTAGGCGAAACGCACTACAAAAACGTATCTGAACTACGATCGGAATCGTAAACAGCTACTGCCTTGTAAAGATTATATGCTAGTGAAGCTTAACGGAGTTTAAATTTGGATTGACTCGATTGTGTTGATATAAAAATCAGTATTTATAAGCCAAAACACTTGAAAATTCTAAAGTTCGCGCCCTTTTTTAATAGTCCCTAACACTAACTTCGCCAGATAAAGTGCTTTTGATCGGTGAGAAAGCCCTTTTTTCACTTCATCATCAAGTTCACCCAAGGTCTTGTCAAAACCTTCAGGGATAAAACATGGGTCATACCCAAAGCCATTCTCTCCTCGCGGCGTTGTGATAACATCGCCGTACATCCAACCATGGACAACCTGTTCGCCCTCTTTTGTCACGATGGCAATAGCAGCCGTGTAATGTGCAGGTGAACTTTCTAAGCCTTTGGCTTTGACCTCATCCATCACTTTATGAAGATTATCCTTGTCACTGGCATTTTCTCCACCATAACGCGCGCTGTAAATGCCCGGTGCACCGTCTAAAGCATCGACTGAGATACCGCTATCATCTGAAAGCACAATCGCCTCTTCATCATCTAAAGCATCATAAACTGCCTTCGCTTTTAAGAGTGCGTTCCCCTTGAATGTCGGCGCATCTTCGATAATGTCAAATGGCTCTATGATCTCACTAAAAGCGACAACTTCAAAATCAGTACACATCGCTTTGATCTCACGTACTTTACCTTTGTTAGAGGTGGCTAAAACAATTTTCATTTTTACTTCCTTATGCTTCTCTTTAAAACAAACAAGCTTTTAAACTTTGAGATAAAAAAAACAGCTTCTATACTATAATGCGCATTTTAACCCAAATATCGAAATAGAAAAAATGCAGAAGCAGTAATCATTATATTCATGGACTTTGAGAGAAATTTGAGTCGAACCCGTAGGTTCGGCGATGATTTATCTCAAAACCCCTAAACACAAGCATTACTACTATAACAAATTTCTCTACTTCGATATTTGGATTTAACGCAGATATTGCAAAATATCCAAGACTTTTCAAAAGAAGGTTATCAATGTTCAAAACCATTATGCCCCTATCGGCTATTTTATCACTGCGCTTCTTAGGACTTTTCCTCGTCCTACCGGTTCTCTCTATATATGCCATGAGCATGGAAGGTGCGACACCTCTTTTGGTCGGTGTAATTGTTGGTGGTTATGCACTGACTCAGGCACTGTTTCAAGTACCGTTTGGAACTATCAGTGACAAAATCGGTCGCAAACCAACACTCTTTGTCGGACTTCTTATCTTTTTGATCGGATCTGTCATCTCTGCGATGAGCACCGACATCTACATGTTGATGGTGGGACGTTTTCTACAAGGTGCCGGTGCGATCGGTGCGGTTGTCACAGCAATGATCTCTGACCTTGTACCTGAAGAGGTACGCGGTAAAGCGATGGCGATGATGGGCGGAACGATTGCGATCTCATTCGCAGTTGCTATGGGTCTTGGGCCCGTTCTTGGCGCGGCTTACGGTGTGGACTTTCTCTTTTGGGCAACAGCGGGACTGGCTGTTGTGGCAATGCTGCTTCTCTTTACAAAGGTACCGACACCCCCACGTATTCGCCACATATACCACAACACAACAAAGACTTCTGACATCATCAAAGATCCTAACCTTTTAGGAATGATCATTATTAACGGAATGCAAAAAGGTCTAATGACAGTAGCATTTGTACTGATTCCTCTTATTTTGACAGGCACTCCTGAGAATGGTGGTTTTGGTTGGGAGATGTCTGAGCTTTGGATGGCCTACCTTCCGGCAATGATCTTCGGGCTTATCGCAATGGGGCCTGCCGCTGTATTTGGCGAAAAGTACAACAAAGCAAAACAGATCTTCTTGATCTCTATCGTTCTTTTTATTGTTGCATTTTTACTAATGGGCTTTGCAACTTCTGCTACGCTTTTTGTCATTGGTGTTGTCAGTTTCTTTATCGGCTTTAACATGATGGAACCACTCGTTCAGTCTCTTATCTCAAAATACGCAAAAGTACACCAAAAAGGTGCTGCGCTTGGTATCTCTAACTCAGTGGCTTACTTTATGACCTTCCTTGGCGGAACTTTCGCAGGTCTGATGCTCGATATCTCTAGTCCACAGATGATCGGTATAAGTCTTGGCATTGTTGGTGCACTCTGGTTGGTCTGGACAGCGCTCAAACTCTCTAATCCAGCGAAACACAGCCATCTTTTCAAACACATTGATGAAGTCGACATGGAAAAACTCGAAGCACTTGAGCATGACGCCATTGCAGAGTGGTACATCAATGAGACTGAGAATCTTGTTATTATCAAATACCGTAGTGATGATATTGAAGAAGAGGCGATACTCTCTAAAATTCTAAAGTAACGTCTTAATACAGATTTACCAGCTTCAATCTTAGAACTTGGATGTTATTTTATGTTTCTACTTGTATATGTTTTGTTTTTTGGCTACAATTTACAAAATTAAAAACAGTAGAAGCCTATGTCAAGTAAGATCTATGCAATTCTCCGTCAGCAACCTGGACAGTACAACGCTAAACCTTACACTGCATTTCAGCACTCTCTACTCTCCTCTTTACTAGGCTTTTTCACTATTGTTGCCATACTGTTTGCACTTCGCCAGGCTCTTTTTGTTCATGACCTTACGATGATCGTTGCAGATACTATGGGTGCAATAATCGGTGGCTTGCTTCTTTACAAACTTAAAAAGAAGAGAAAAGTTGCTCAAACTGCTAAACAGACAACCTACTTTCTATTTCTATTTTTTTTACTTTTTAGTATTGTCAATCAAAACAGAGAGTTTGGTCTGATCTGGAGCATCTTCTTCCCCGGCTTTGCTATTTTGCTTAATGGCATGCGTTTTGGCTTGAGTATTACCACTCTTTACTATCTTATATTACTGCCATTCGCCTATCAAGGCATTGGCATATGGGAGGATGGAGCCTGGACGATGCAAGCTTTTTTACGTTTCAGTGCCGCCTCATTTGGAACTATTTTGGTCATCTCCCTTGCAGAACATAGCCGTGAGCGTGTCTTTAAAACCATGCACCTTATGCATGAGAAAGAACGCCGCAATGCACGAAAACTTCATGAACTATCACATAGAGACCACTTGACGGAGCTCTATAACCGACGAAAACTTCAAGAGATATTTCCAAAAAAGATCGACAGTGCGACAAGAGACAACACTTACTTCTGTTTCTTTCTTTTAGACATCGACTTTTTTAAACTTTATAATGACACCTATGGCCACCAGATGGGAGACAGTGCACTCAAAGAGGTGGCTAATGTTATGCGAGAAAACCTGCGTCGCAGTAATGATATGGTTTTTAGAGTTGGCGGCGAAGAGTTTGGCGGGATTATCTTAGGTGCTTCTAAAGAGGTGATCGAAGAGAGACTCAACACAATACAAACTGCTCTCTGCAGTGCAAATATCGAACATAGATCAAGCGAAGTCGCAAGACACCTCACTGCCTCAATAGGCGCTGTCATCTCTCAACCGCTGGAGGTCTGTCACGGCTTTGAGAACCAGTTTTTTGAAGCGGACAGAGCTCTCTACGACTGCAAAAGTAAAGGGCGTAACTGCATCTCTGTTGTAGAGATGTAAAAGAGTTAAGAAAGATGTTAGAAGTTATATTATTTGTCAAACATGCCGTTATTCCTGCGAAGGCAGGAATCCATGAGTTAATGTCTTCATGTAAGTTTAATTGTTTGATTCCTGCCTTCGCAGTAATGACGAAAAGTTGGAACCTTAGAATCTATCTAACTTAATAACAGAAACAGTCTCTCCTGCTTCCATCGGTCCATCACTTTCAGAACTGACGATCAGAGCAGCATCACCGAGCATATTAGTCAAAATTGCAGACGTACCAACTTTTTTTCCATCGAAATCAACAACATATTTACCGTCTCTGAAAGAGAGGTTGCAAGCGGTAAACTCACTCTTCTTGGAACGTTTGTTAAATGGTTCAGCCAATGTCGCTTCAACCATCTCAAACACTTTCTCTGTGCCAAGGAACTTCTTGATGAGCGGTACCACATAGAGTAAAAATGTCACTGTGGATGAGTAGGCAAATCCAGGAAGTCCAAGAATGAACTTTTCACCTTTTTGTGCCACTAAGATATGTTGTCCCGGTTTGATCTTCACACCTTTAAAGATCACCTCAGCACCAAGGGCAGGAATAACATCTTTGACAAAGTCATAATCACCGACACTGACACCCCCGGTACTAACCACGATATCAGCTGACGCCAAGGCGTTTTCAAAGGCAGCAGTAATAGAGTCTCGGTCATCTTTGACAACCCCCATCTGTACCACTTCTGCACCCGCCATATTGGCAATAGCAGCAATGGTATGATGGTTTGAACTGCGAATCTGAGAAGCGTTCTCCTGGGTCTGTCCGATCTCTAAGATCTCACTCCCTGTAGAGAGTGTTGCAACACGCGGTTTTAACATCACAGGGACGACTGCCGTGTTCAGACCGGCCATCACACCGATCTCTGCAAAACCGATCTTGCTCCCTTTTTGTATAAGCACATCACCCTCAGAGTAACTTTCACCGATGGGGCGAACACTGTTTC
>JAUWLG010000297.1 GCA_030613795.1 Helicobacteraceae bacterium | reverse complement strand
GGCATTGACTGAACCACCAATCGTTGCCAGTGCTGCGGTGACCGTCGTTCCGACATCCATGCCGATTACCAGTGCTGCTGCCTGTTCAAAATTGATCGCCCCGCCATAAAGTGCCGTCAGTGCCATTGCCACCCCGGCACTCGATGACTGGGCCAACAGGGTAAACAGAAGACCTAATCCCACCAGCTGAAGACGTCCCACAAAGGTGTCCGACGGCAGTTGATCAGGGGTTATAATACCTTGAAATCCGCTCATCCCATCCTGCATAAAAGAGATACCCACGAAGACCAGCGCAAACCCGGCGATGGCATAACCCACATGTGCAAGGCGACCCTTTCCAAAAAGCCGCATGATCGCACCGATAAGGACAAAGGGGAGCATAATAGAGCCCACCTGCAGTTTAAAACCCAGCAGTGCGACGACCCAGCCGGTGATCGTGGTACCGATATTTGCCCCAAAGATAATCCCTAATGATTGCGAAAACGTTAAAAGCCCTGCCCCGACAAAACCGACTGCCGCTACCGTCGTTGCGGTAGAAGAGCGCAGCATCGCCGTTGTTATGGCCCCTGTGACAGCGCCGCTTAGCGGGCTTCGCGTAAATCGCATCAAAGCGGCACGCATACGCTTTGCACCCAAAGCCCGCAGACCGTCTGTCATAACAGCAATACCGAACAGAAACAGGCCTAGCCCTCCGACCGCCTGCAACAACGCCTCTGAATGTTCAAACACGTTCACCGCCTTTCGCAAATATAGAGCTTTTAGAGCTGCTCTGAATTTATTGTAGCACAAAGCTATGTTAGAATAATGAAGAATGCTAACGTATGTGAAAGAAGGAGACGGTTTGACGATGACGGAAGATAGAGACGCTGAACAGCCGGCATTTATCGCCGACTGCCACCTGGGAAAACTCGCCAAGTATCTCCGACTGATGGGATTTGATACGCTCTATTTCACCCAGATCGAAGACAGTGACCTCATTGCCCTGGCATTGGAACAAAACCGCATCATTCTCACCCGAGACAAAGAGTTGTCAAAACGCCACAATGCTCCGGTTCTCTTTTTAGAATCTAAAGAGACCAAGGAACAGCTTCAAACCCTGATCAGCCACTTCAACCTCAAAGAGCACCCTGCCCCATTTAGCCGCTGCATCGTCTGCAACACCCCGCTTCAAGTCGTAGACAAAGCCGAAATACTTGAGAAGTTACCGGAGAAGGTCAAACGCTATTTTTCCCACTTCGAGTACTGCTCGGTTTGCGACCGCATCTACTGGCATGGCGATCACTACCGCCACATGAAGCAGTTCCTTGAGAACGTGTTAAGGGACACCTAAAGTTAGGGCTCTACTCTTTACTCTTTTTCTTAGCAACTACCTGTCTCTTAGTACCTGCTTTTGGATGATTAAACTTCCGGATTGTTTCGGAGAGCTCCTGTAGACGTGCAACAATTTTGCCATTGACGGAGTCATGCGGAAATTTGCCTTTAGCATCTGCTTCGCCGGCTTCAACGCCTGTCAGGATCGATATCCCCTCATCGATTGTTTTGACGGTATAGATAGTAAATTTCCCTTTCTCTACGGCTTCGACGACATCCTCTTTAAGCATAAGGTGTTTGACGTTGGTATGCGGGATGATGACACCGTAAGAGGCTTCTGCATCCTTACGCATGCAGATATCAAAAAAGCCTTCGATCTTCTCATTGACACCGCCGATGGGCTGAACTTCGCCAAACTGGTTGACCGAGCCGGTCACGGCGATATTCTGCTTGATCGGTAGCCCGGAAAGCGAGGAGAGAAGCGCATAGAGTTCCGTCGATGATGCGCTGTCGCCTTCGATCATCCCGTAGGACTGCTCAAATACCAGCGAAGCTGACAGACTGAGCGGCAGGTCCGGGGCGTATTTCGATCCGATATAAGCACTTAGGATCATGACACCTTTGGAGTGGATCGGACCGCTTAGCTCTACTTTGCGTTCAATATTGATGATCTCGCCTTTACCGATACGGGTTCTGGCGGTAATGCGGGAGGGAAGACCGAAATGGTAGCCGTCCATCGAAATATAGGTCAGTGCATTGATCTGGCCGACGGCACTGCCGCTGACATTGATCATGATCGTACCCTCATCGATCTGCTCATAGAGCTTCATCTGGATACGGTTCAAGCGCTCTTTCTGGGCGTTGAGCGCTTTTTCAATATCGCTTTTTTCGATGGCGGCATGATCACTTTTTTTCGACCAGTAGTCCGCCTCTTTCAAAAGGTCGGCAAGCGTGCGAAGATGGGTAGAAAACTTTAAGGCATGCGAGACATCGCGCGAACTCTGTTCGATGACTCTCGCGACAGCTTCAGGGGCAAGCGGCAGCAGGTCATGTTGCTTCGCAATGGTTCCTATCATGCGGGCATAGAGCTGAAGGTTCTCATCATTTCGCGGCATATCATCTTCGAAATCAGCACTTACCTTGAACAGCTCCTTAAAATCGGGGTCGTAGTGATGCAGAAGGTAATAGAGTATACGTTCGCCGATCAGTACGACTTTGACATTGATCGGGATAGGGTCAGGTTCAATTGAAGTCGTACTGATAAAAGAGTACTGTTCCGCCAGTGATTCGATGCGTATCTCTTTAGATCGTAAAACACGTTTGAGCTCTTCATAGGCGAACGGCTTCATTAACAATTTTCTGGCAT
>JAUWLG010000254.1 GCA_030613795.1 Helicobacteraceae bacterium | reverse complement strand
ACCGTTGATCTCTTCAGCAGAGAGTTCCTCTTTAGAAGCAGCCAGTGCCTCTTGAACCTCTTCTTTTAGTGTCTTGACCTGCTCTTTGAGTTTGTTGACACCTAAAAGAACATCACGGTTTTTGACCTCTTCTTCAACTTTAAGAAGGGTGTGACGCTGCTCTTTGAAAAGGTTATACGCTGCATTTCCACACACGGCTTCAATACGGCGAACACCGGCAGAAACACCCGACTCTTTAGTGATGACAAACGTACCGATAACCGCTGTGTTGTCCACGTGTGTTCCGCCACAAAGTTAAACCGAGGAATCGCCAAAGCTTACGACACGGACTTTGTCACCGTACTTCTCGCCGAACTGCGCTTTTGCACCGCTGTTTTTTGCCTCATCAATACTCATCTCTTTCGTCTGACCGGCAATACCGCGAAGGATCTGGTAATTGACCTGCTCTTCTACCGCTGCGATCTCAACATCGCTCATCGCTTTAGGATGCGAGAAGTCAAAACGTAGACGCGTTGCATCATTCAGTGAACCGGCCTGCGAGATATGCTCACCAAGAACGTCGTAGAGTGCTGCATGCAGAAGGTGTGTTGCCGAGTGGTGTTTTTCGATCTCTAAACGGCTGATATCTACAACTGCATTGATCTTAGCACCTGTTGTGAGTGTCTTTTTTACCTCAACATGCGAAAGGTTAAGGTCAAAGAACTTGCGTGTGTCGGTTACGGTTGCAAAACCCTCGATCACACCAATGTCGCCAACCTGTCCACCGCTCTCAGCATAAAATGGTGTCTGATCAAGCAGTACCCATCCCGTATGTGTAGCATGAAGTTCATCAACAATTTTGAAGTCTTCACTGAGGAGTGCCAAAACATTTGCTTCGTTACTCTCACCCTCATAACCGACAAACTCATTTTTGCCGAACTTCTCAAGAAGTGCTTTAAAGTCACCCGAGTTAGCCGCGTCACCGCTCCCTTTCCAAGCCGCTTTAGCACGTTCGCGCTGCTCTTTCATCAGTACATCGAACTTAGCACTGTCTAATTTGAGGTTTTTCTCTTTAAGCATATCTTCTGTGAGGTCAAGCGGGAAACCGAAGGTGTCATAAAGTTTAAACGCCACTTCGCCACTGAACACCTCTTTAGTATTGACCAGTTCAGCATTGAAAAGCTCGATCCCCGAAGCGATCGTCTTATAGAAACGCTCCTCTTCAAGTTGTATCTGTGTCTTAACTGTTTCTGCTTTTGTTGCAAGGTAAGGGTAGACATCTTTCATCTGCGCAACCAGGATGTCAACGATCTTGTACATAAAGGCTTCATGCAGACCAAGCAGGTATCCATGACGAACCGCACGACGTAAGATACGGCGAAGAACATAACCGCGTCCCTCATTTGAGAAGTTGATGTCCTGAGAAAGTAAGAATACTGCTGTACGGATATGGTCGGCAATAACACGGTACGATGCACCTGTTGCATACTCATACTTTTGACCCGTGAACTCTTCGACCTTGTTGATCATCGGCATAAACATCGTTGTATCGTAATTAGAAAGTTTGCCCTCTTTAATAGCAATAACACGCTCAAGACCCATACCCGTGTCGATAGACGGTTTTGGAAGCGGTGTCAGTGTACCGTCTTTTGAACGTTCATACTGCATAAACACAAGATTCCAGATCTCTAAGAAACGGTCACCCTCGCCACCCATGTGGTCTTCCGGACCGTTGAAATTCTCTTCACCCTGGTCAAAAAAGATCTCTGAACATGGACCACACGGACCCGTGTCACCCATCTGCCAGAAGTTGTCTTTGTCACCCATACGCATAATACGTTCGCTTGAGATGTACTTTTTCCAGATCTCTTCGGCTTCATCGTCACTGTCGTGTACCGGCACCCATAACTTTTCTACAGGCAGTTCAAGTACTTCAGTAAGAAACTCCCATGCATAAGCGATGGCATCTTCTTTGAAGTAATCACCAAATGAGAAGTTACCCAACATCTCAAAAAAAGTGTGGTGACGTGCCGTATGACCGACGTTTTCAAGATCATTGTGTTTACCGCCTGCACGAAGACAGGTCTGACAAGAGGTCGCACGCGGGTTCTCAGGACGTGGTATTTCACCCGTAAAGATCGATTTAAACGGGACCATACCCGCATTGTTAAACAATAGTGTTGCGTCATCCGGAACAAGAGGGGCACTTGCAACTTTCGCATGCCCTTTTGATTCAAAATATTCTAAAAATGCTTTTCTGACATCCATGTTTCTATCTTTTAAAGCCCTTTGCGACACCTTTAAGATGTCCCATAACGGCCATTATTTAATACGCGATTATATCTAAGAGGTTGTTAAAATTTCCAATTCTAAAACATTAGACGAGTATTTTGAAGGGACCGAGACTAAAGTAAAACGAAACGGCGCTATAATCCATATGCTAAACAATGGCTACACCCAATCATTATGGAGATAAATAATGTCATATAAGATCTTAGATGCCACAAATATTAAAGAGTACCTCTTTTCACTTCCTGATATTAAAAGTTATTTTAACTATGATGAACTTCACATAAAAGAGATAGGTGACGGTAATCTAAACTTTGTGTTTTTAGCCACCTCCACAACTGACGCTTCTAAGTCTCTGATAGTCAAACAGGCTGTTCCGTACTTACGCTGTGTCGGAGAGAGTTATCCACTCTCAAAAGAGAGAATGACGTATGAGATCCGTTCACTCAAAACATTTGCAAATCTGAGTGAACATATACCAAAGATCTACCATAGTAATGAAGAGATGAGTGTGATTGTTATGGAGTATTTGAGTGAACATATTATTATGCGTCACGGGATGATAGATAGTGTCATCTATCCAAATTTTGCAGCTCACATCAGCTCTTATCTTGCCAATACTCTCTTTAAAACATCGTCACTCTACCTGTCTAACAGCGATAAGAGCAGTCTGATCTCTGACTTTATTAATAATACGGAGCTTTGTAAACTCACTCAAGACTTTGTATTTAGCGCACCATTTATGAAGCATGAGACAAATGCTCATCTTCCAGAGTTAGAAGATATCGCTACAAAAATCGCAGATGATGTTGAACTAAAAACAAAAATACTGGAACTAAAG
>JAUWLG010000223.1 GCA_030613795.1 Helicobacteraceae bacterium | reverse complement strand
GCTATCTTTATCGGCTGTCTTGGCAATTACAACTACACCGAGATCGGTAAGGGGCTTTTGGACATTTTAGAAGCTTTGGAGATCGATGCGTTCATCCCTAAAAAGCAGCTCTGCTGCGGGGCTCCGGCTTACTTTACAGGTGACTTTAATACTGTTGATCATAATGCCAAAAAGAACATCGAGTACTTTGAGACGTTTATCGATGATGTTGAGGCGATCATCATTCCTGAAGCGACCTGTTCAGCGATGATCAAGATCGATTACGAACACTACTTTCATGACCAGCCGGAGTGGCAAGAGCGTGCTAAAAAACTTAAAGATAAGATCTTTATGGCTACAGAGTGGTTGGAACACCATACCCATCTGGAACATCTCTTATCGTCAAAAGGCAAGAGTGATCTTGTTGTGACCTACCACGATCCATGCCACGCAAGAAAGATGCAAGGGGTGCATAACGAACCGCGTACCTTGATCAAACAAAACTATGTATTGACCGAGATGAGTGATCCTAATGTCTGTTGCGGATTTGGCGGGGTGACGATGCAGACAGAGAAATACCACTTTGCCAAAGCGGCAGGTGTGCCAAAAGCGGCGATGATCAAAAACACGGGGGCAGAAGTCGTCTCAGCAGAGTGTTCGGCCTGTCGTATGCAGATCAATGACTCTCTCTATCAGGCGGAAGTTGCGACGATCTTTAAAAATCCTATCGAGTTGATCGCAGAGGCACTCAAAAAATAATGGTAGACGAGAATATAGCAGACTTGGATAGTCTTATTGAGATTGTCCCAGGTAAAGGTTCTGGAAAGGCATGTATAAAAGAGAGTCGTATTGCTGTCAATGATGTTTTAAGTATGCTTACTGAAGGTATGAGTAGTGGTGAGATACTTGGATACTTCCCCGCTCTAGAAGAAGACCATATATTGGCATGTTTGGCGTATGAAGCAAAAAATGGTCTTGTTAATGAATAAACTTCTCATCATCTGGTCGACTGAAGAGATCGAAGTCGCTAAAAAGATGGTACTGCTTTATGGCAGTGTTATCTTGCCTCGGGGTTACTGGGATGAAGCACATCTTATGATCTGGGGACCATCTGCCAGAGCTTTGGCTGAGGATGAAGAACTACAAAAGATGCTTGAAACTCTGCAGCAGAGCGGGGTAGAGACCTCCGCTTGTGTTGTCTGCAGTGATGATTATGGTGTGAGTGATACGTTGGAATCTTTTGGTGTTAAGACGATCCACACGGGTGAGCTTTTAACTGAAGCCCTTCAAAACGACTGGAAAGTAATTACCTTTTAAAGGCTAGGACGTACAATGGAATACTGGAATCATATTTACGAGCACTTTGACCCTATCGCTTTCACGATCTTTTCATTCCCGGTACATTGGTATGGGATGATGTATGTTTTGGCACTTATCAGTGCGCTCTATGTTGCTAAAAGTATTGTGAAACGCGACAAACTGCCCATCAAACAAGCGCAGTTGGATGACTACTTTATCTATATTGAGGTCGGTATCATCCTGGGCGCACGTTTAGGCTACATTCTCTTTTATGATCCGAATACCAGTTATTATCTAACACATCCGTGGCAGATATTTAACCCCTTCAACCAAGAGGGCGAGTTTGTAGGGATCCGCGGTATGAGTTATCACGGTGCCGTGATCGGATGGTTTTTAGGCTCTCTGTATTACCACAAACGTAATAAAGAGGTCTCTTTTGGGATTATAATGGATGTGGTCGCTCTTGCTGTGCCGATAGGTTATATGTTTGGACGTATCGGTAACTTCCTAAACCAAGAGCTTATTGGACGCACTACAGACCTTCCATGGGGCATCTATGTAGATGGTGTACTGCGTCATCCTTCACAGCTTTACGAAGCGATTCTAGAAGGCTTGGTTGTCTTCTTGGTTATCTATCTCTATCGAAACTATAAACGTTTTAACGGTGATCTTATCTTGCTGTACGGCTTTGTCTATGGACTTATGCGCTTTGTAGCAGAGTTCTGGCGTCAACCCGACTCTCAGCTAGGCTTTCTTTTTGGCGGATGGCTGACCATGGGACAGAGTTTGAGTGCTATGATGATGACCGTAGCGGTTGTTTTGTGGTTTTATTTT
The DNA here is from genome assembly GCA_030613795.1 of Helicobacteraceae bacterium. Taxonomy (GTDB): domain Bacteria; phylum Campylobacterota; class Campylobacteria; order Campylobacterales; family Sulfurimonadaceae; genus Sulfonitrofixus. The sequence continues at coordinate 1,373 of JAUWLG010000223.1, read as the reverse complement.
GATCGGAAATTGTCGAAGTAGCAGATACAACCCGCTTTTTTTTCCTCGTGTTCAAGTGAACCTTAGGAACGAGGAAAGTCACGATATCGTGAAAGTGAAGTGTTAAGATAACACCTCTTATTTAAACATCACTTCGTCTTTTAATGAGTATAAAATAGCCAGTACGTCGTTGTAGGTCTCATCAGTGACACCATAGGCTTTTACTGCACCTAAAATGTCATTCATACCTGAAATAAGCTCTCTTTCATTGATATTCATATGTGCATGTGCCGTCGCCATATCTCTTCCTGAATACTCTCCCGGACCGCCAGAACCAACGGTGAAAAATTCAATCACACGTTGTTCAAGCTGTGTAAAGTCGATATTGGAACCTTCTGTAAATCTTACTTTGATATCAGGGTTGACAAGATGTCGTTGGATAATATCTTTAGTGATCGTTGTGATACCTTCTGTACCACCAAGTCGTTCAAACAGTGAATCAGCCATAATAGATCCTTTTTTCATAAAGGGCTGCGGAGGAATAAGTGATGTCGCGCAGTCCAAACAACAACGCCTCAGCAATATTTATATGATATAAATATTAATAAAAAATAATAACATTTAATCATCTTGCAAAAAAGAGCTAAAATTCGCAAAACTGTACATATTGTCGGATTGTGGCCATATATATTAGAATTAACGGAGCATAATATTCAATAAGGTGTCTGCATGCCTATAACAATCCTACTTGCTCTCGTCTGAATATATTTGCAATAGTCCGTTTGATCATTAAATGTATTGTTTACACTTTGAATTGAGTTGTAGTGAGAGTGAAGCCAGTATGTTGTCAGATAAACTGCATGTACGAATGCAACTGCTTTTTTTAAAACGTACAATAAGCTCTTGCTTTGCTACTCTTCCATAATCTTCTGTCGCTGTTCGATCAGTTTCAGGAGTGCTAAGAAGAAAGCAGTGATAGCCGGGCCCAAGATCATTCCCCAAAAACCAAAAGCACCAAGACCTGCGATTATGGAAAAGAAGATCAATAGTTCATTCATCTTGGCATCTGTCTTAACGAGACGGAAGTTGATCTCTTTGATGATGACCGGTTTGATGATGGTGTCAGCGATGATGGAGATGACAATGATCGAATAAAGGGCAATAAAGATCGCATTGCCAGTGTGACCGTAGCTAAATTCATAGATCATAAACGGTAACCACAACAGCGCACCGCCGACAACAGGGATAAGTGAAGTAAAACCGTACATAATGCCAAATAGAAGGCCGTTATACCCCATAAATGCAACAGCTATGCCGAAGAGAGCGCCCTCAACGACGGCGGTGGTCAAGATAGAGTAGAAGACGACACTCATTACCGAAGAGAGTTCAAAACT
>JAUWLG010000098.1 GCA_030613795.1 Helicobacteraceae bacterium | reverse complement strand
GGACTAAGCACTTTAGACTAAACAACTAGCAAGCACGAGGAACGAACAGCACAGCTGTCGCTCACGATAAACGTTACTCAGTATAAAACTGAGCATTAAACAAGTGTCATTTACAATGCATTAGAAATCTATTTACTGCCCTAAAAACCACCCTATTCACCCCACTAACAAAACATTTACCCTATTTGCAGTATAATCGCAAAAAACTATAGGCAGAATATATGATCGCATATGAGAGCATTAAACCTTTTTTATTCAAGTTAGAACCTGAGACTGCTCACCATTTGGCGGAGTACTTTTTGCGTGTTGCCAACGTCTGCCCTACTGCTTTTAACTACTGGACGAACAAGCACTTTGTGACTGACCCAGTTTTGGAACAAGAGCTTTTCGGCCGTACGTTTTTGAACCCTGTCGGTCTTGGCGCGGGTTTTGACAAAAACGCGACGATGATCCGTGGTATGCAGGCGATGGGTTTTGGGTACACTGAGATCGGTACTATTACCCCTAAGCCTCAGGCGGGTAATCCTAAGCCTCGTATGTTCCGTCATATCGAAGAGAAGACCATTCAAAATGCGATGGGCTTTAACAACGACGGACTGCAAAGGATCAAGCATCGTTTGGAACAAGCTTATCCGTTTACAACGCCTATCGGTGTAAACATCGGTAAAAACAAGCTTACCAGCGAAGAAAACGCTATCAGCGATTATACAACACTGATCAAAGCGCTTCATACACTGGGTGACTACCTTGTTATCAACATCTCTTCGCCAAACACACCGGGTCTTCGTGACCTTCAGAACGAAGAGTTTATTACCAAACTGTTTGAAGAGGCTAAGGCCTTGACAGAGAAGCCTATACTTCTTAAGATCGCACCGGACATGGAGATCGCTGACGCGGTTGACTTGACCGCTATGGCAGTTGAGAAAGGTGCCGACGGCATCATCGCTACCAACACCACCATCGACTACTCTTTAGTTCAAAACCCTAAAGATATCGGCGGACTGAGCGGTGCGGTACTCTCTGAGAAGAGTTTTGCGATCTTTGATGCCGTTGCCAAAGAGCTTTACGGCAAGACTACATTGATCTCTGTCGGGGGAATCTCGACGGCAGAAGATGCATATCGCCGTATTAAAGCGGGTGCCTCACTGGTTCAGGTTCTTTCGGGGCTTATCTTTGAAGGGCCGGAGCTCATTAAAGACATCAACAACGGGCTTATCGACCTTATTAAAGCCGATGGATACAGCTCTATTACCGAAGCGATCGGTTCAGCACGATAATGAAGTTTTTTGCACTACTATTTTTAATCTCAGGAGCCTTAATGGCATCATCAAGCTTACCAAAATATGAGACCAAGACCCTAAAAAACGGTCTTGAGATCGTTGTCATCCCGATGCACAACAACACCCAGGTCATCTCAACGGACATCTTCTACAAAGTCGGCAGCCGTAACGAAGTGATGGGCAAGACGGGCATCGCACATATGCTTGAGCATATGAACTTTAAGTCATCAGAGAACCTCAAAGCAGGTCAGTTTGATGAAGAGGTCAAAAGCATAGGCGGACTCAGTAACGCCTCTACCGGTTTTGACTACACCCACTACTACATCAAGTCAAGTACACATAACCTGAACAAATCGCTCTCTCTTTTTGCTGAGCTCATGCAGAACCTGAATCTCAAAGACGAAGAGTTCCAGCCTGAGCGTGATGTTGTGACGGAAGAGCGTCGCTGGCGTACGGACAACAACCCGTTGGGTTTTCTCTACTTTAGAATGTTCAACAACGCCTACATCTACCACTCATACCACTGGACACCGATAGGGTTTATGAACGACATTCGTACATGGACTATAGAGGACATCCGCTCATTCCACAAGACCTACTACCAGCCGCAAAACGCCATCGTGATCGTTACGGGTGACATCGAGCCTAAAGAGGCCTTTGCGCAGGTAGAAAAAGAGTTTGGCCACATCAAAAACACAACGGAGATCGAGAAGGTCAAGTTTGTAGAGCCTAAACAAGACGGTCCTAAACGTGCGATAATCTACAAAGAGAGCGAAGTTGAGATGATCGCTATCACTTTCCACATCCCTAACTTCTTGGATGATGACCAGCCGAAACTCTCTGCGATCTCTGAGATGCTGAGTGCCGGTAAAAGCTCGCGTCTTTACGAAGAGCTTGTTCACAAAAAGCAGATGGTCAACCAGATCTATGCTTACAACATGGAGAACATCGATGCAGGACTTTTCATCTTCCTGGCAGCTTGTAACCCGGGTGTTAAAGCAGAAGACGTTGAAAAAGAGCTCATCGCGCAGATCGAGCGTATGAAAAAAGATGACGTGACTAAAGAGGAGATCGAGAAGGTCAAGATCAGCACCAAAGCGGACTTTATCTTCTCACTGGAGAGCTCTGCAGAGGTCGCTAACCTCTTTGGGGGTTACTTGGCCCGCGGCGATCTTAAACCGCTGCTTGAGTATGAAGATGCGATCAATGCGCTTAATGCTGCCGACATCAAAGCAGCAGCGAACAAATACTTTGACTTTAGCCAGTCAACAACAATAATTTTACGAAAAGGTGAATAGTATGGATATTGTTACAGGTGCGACAACAGCACTCATCACGCCATTCAAAAATGGACAACTCGACGAAGCGACCTATGCAAAACTGATCGAACGACAGATCGCCAACGGCATCGACGCCGTCTGCCCGGTTGGTACAACAGGTGAAAGTGCGACACTGACACATGACGAGCATAAACGCTGTATCGAGATCGCGGTAGAGGTCTGTAAAGGTACATCGGCTAAAGTCTTGGCCGGTTCTGGTTCAAACGCAACAGCCGAAGCGATCGATCTTGCAAAACATGCGCAAAAGTGCGGTGTTGATGCCATCTTCTCTGTGAGTCCTTACTATAACAAGCCTTCTCAAGAGGGACTATACCAGCACTATAAAATAATTGCTGACTCCGTTGCAGAGCTTCCGTTTATGCTCTACAACGTACCGGGTCGTACGGGTGTTGACATCAGTGCCGACACAACGATTCGTCTTTTTAACGACTGTCCGAACATCTACGGTGTTAAAGAGGCGACAGGAAGTTTAGAGAGAACGGTTGAGCTGCTTTCTCGCTGTCCTGAACTTGCTGTTTTCAGCGGTGACGATGCTATCGACTACCCTATCTTGGCTAATGGCGGTATGGGGATTACTTCGGTAACTGCAAACCTCTTGCCTGACCTTAAAAGTGACCTTGTGCATAAAGCACTTGCAGGTGACTTCATGGGTGCAAAAGCGATCAACGACATGCTCTACCCTATTAACAGTGTTATGTTCTGCGAGTCTAATCCGGTACCAGTTAAAGCGGCAATGTACATCGCTGGTCTTATTGAGACACTGGAGTACAGACTGCCACTGGTTCAACCAAGTGCTGAAAACATGAAAAAGATCGAAGAAGTGATGAAAAACTACAACATTAAAGGAATGAACTAATGCAAGGAAAAACTCTATTTGTAAGCGGTGGAACACGCGGAATCGGTAAGGCTATCGTCTATGCTTTCGCAGAAAAAGGGGCTGATGTTGCCTTTACGTATGCCTCAAGTGCAGACACTGCCAACGAGATCATTGCTGATATCGAATCAAAATTCGGTGTTAAGTGTCGTGCTTACAAGCTTAACATCTTGGAGCCATTGACTTACAAAGATGTCTATAAAGAGTTCGATGCAGATTTCGACCGTCTTGACTACTTTATCTCTAATGCTATCATCTCCGGTCGTGCTGTTGTTGGCGGTTTCGGTCCGTTTATGCGTCTTAAACCTCGTGGTCTTGACAACATCTGGACTGCAACAGTCGATGCCTTTGTTGTCGGTGCACAAGAGGCGGCAAAACGTATGGAGCTGACAGGCGGCGGTTCGATCATAAGCATGAGTTCTACTGGTAACCTTGTCTTTACACCAAACTACGCTGGTCACGGTACTAACAAAGCGGCAGTAGAGACTATGGTCAAGTACGCTGCAGCTGAGCTTGGTGTTAAAGGTATTCGTGTTAATGCTGTAAGTGGCGGCCCGATCGACACTGACGCGCTTAAAGCATTCCCTAACTACGAAGAGGTGAAAGCAGAAGTTGCTAAGCGTTCTCCATTAAGCCGCATGGGTGAAGCCGAAGACCTTACAGGTGCTTGTATGTTCCTATGTGACAACAACGCTTCTTGGTTAACTGGTCAGACCATCGTTGTAGATGGCGGGACAACTTTTACATCATAACCTTTGGTGTATAAAGAGAGCTCTGGCAGTTTTGCTGCTTGAATTTTCTTGTCAAATAGTAAATGCTGAATATATGCCAAAGTAAAGTCACTTTATTTTGATCTGTATTTTAAACTAAACAATTAATTAAAACGGAGAACATCCTATGATGAATCTGCCTAATATCCTCGCCTCGATCCGCCTCGCTGTTGCGCCATTGATGTTCTGGATCATTTTGACACCGGAGCTCTTCACCGACAACGGTTATGACGTCACCTGGAGCTACTACTTTTCGTCACTTCTTTTTGTCATCGCAAGTCTGACAGACTACTTTGACGGCTACATCGCCCGTGAACTTGACCAGAAGACAAAGTTAGGCGCCATCCTCGCGCCGCTTGCTGACAAGATGCTGGTTATGGCTGCCTTTTTGGGTCTTATGGTCATGGGTGACGCCTCAGTCTGGGCGATCTACATCATCATCGTGCGTGAGCTTTTTATTACGGGGCTTCGTACTATTGCTGTTCAAGAAGGTATTGATGTCTCAGCATCATGGTCTGGCAAGGTTAAGACCGTTGCTCAGATGGTTGCCATCGGTTTTCTGCTGATGCACTGGCCGTTTGCCAATGCCCTGCTCTGGTTCGCAACTGCTCTTACAGTCTACTCTGGATTAGAATATCTTTTCCATTTTAGCAAATCATTTACTACTGAGGAAAAATAGTGGGTTGGTTAGTCTCTATAGCCGTTCTTTCGGCTCTTATCTTTTTTCATGAACTGGGCCACTACGCCGCCGCACGTTTTTTCGGTGTTTACGTCGAGGTATTCAGTGTCGGTTTCGGTAAGAAACTCGCCGCATTTAGACTCTTTAATACCGAGTGGCGTATTGCGATGATCCCGCTTGGCGGCTATGTCAAGATGAAAGGCCAAGAGGACCTTGACCCGACAGCTATAAGCAGTGATGCAGACTCATATAATGCTAAACCCCCGTGGCAGCGCATCGTCATCTTGCTTGCCGGTCCCGCTGCCAACTTTGTCATCGCTTTTTTTCTCTACCTTGCTATCGGTTTTGGTTCTCCTCAAGTTCTGGCACCTGTTGTCGGTAATGTTGTTCAAGACTCCCCTGCTTTTGTCGGCGGTCTTGAGACAAACGATACCGTCCGTGCTATCAACGGCATAGAGATCCAGACCTGGGAAGAGATGTCCGACATCATCAAAGGGAGCAGCGGAACACTCAGCCTGACGGTTGAGCGCGGAAACTACCTCGAGCAGCTGCAGGTCACCCCTAAGATCCAAGAGGTCGAAAACATCTTCAAAGAGAAGGTAAAGCGTCGTATGGTGGGCATCGGTTCTGCCGGTGTACCCATCACCCTTGATCTTGACTTCGTTGAGACCATAGAGTATGCTTCTCATGAGACCTATAAAGCCTCGACACTTATCTTTAAAAGTGTCCAAAAACTGATCACCGGTGATGTTCCGGCAAAAGAGCTTGGCGGTGCTATCAGCATTGTCAAGATCACTGCCGATGCCTCTGAGAGCGGCTGGATGGCGGTCTTCTTTTTTGCCGCA
>JAUWLG010000202.1 GCA_030613795.1 Helicobacteraceae bacterium | reverse complement strand
TCATTAAGGTCAAAATCACTACGAGTGCTTGAGCCTGTATGCAAGGCCGCCGCAGCGACAGCAGAAGAGACCTCAACGATCAGACGTTTGTCAAAAGGTTTAGGGATTAAGTACTAACGTCCAAACTCTATCTCTGTATCGTAAAGGTGGTGAATATACTCAGGAACCTCTTGGCGTGCCAGACTTGCAAGTGCTTCTGAAGCCGCTACCTTCATCTCCATGTTGATCTTTTTAGCACGTACATCGATCGCACCACGGAAGATAAATGGAAAACCTAGAACATTGTTGACCTGATTAGGAAAGTCACTCCTACCTGTTGCGATGATAGCGTCAGGACGGGCTGCACGTACATCTTCAGGGAAGATCTCAGGTGTCGGGTTGGCAAGAGTAAAGATAATAGGGTCTTTACTCATGTGCTGAATGTCTTCAACAGTGAAACTACCCGGTTTTGACAGTCCGACAACAACGTCAGCATTTGTAAATGCCTCCTCTTGACTTGTCTCTACCTGCAGTGAAAACTCCTGCTTATACTCATTAAGGTCAGTACGTCCATTATGGATCACCCCTTTAGAGTCGATCATAATGATCGTTCTTACACCCATATGACGGTAGAGACGGCCACAAGAGATAGCAGCAGCTCCGGCACCCACGATGACTACGCGGATCTCTGAGATCTGACGTTCTGTAATACGACAAGCATTCATGATCGCCGCTGCAGAGATCACCGCTGTACCGTGTTGATCATCGTGCATAACCGGAATGTCAAGTGCTTCAACCAGACGTTTCTCGATCTCAAAACACTCCGGTGCTTTGATGTCTTCAAGGTTGATCCCGCCAAAAGTCGGAGCGATCGCCTCAACCACATTACAGAAACGGGTGATGTCTTTAGTGTCGACTTCAATATCATAAGCATCAAGATCACTAAACTTTTTGAAAAGTATCGCCTTGCCTTCCATAACAGGCTTTGATGCCAATGGACCGATGTCTCCAAGACCAAGTACCGCCGTACCGTTAGAGATCACACCGATAAGATTCGCTTTTGCTGTATAACGATATGCCGTTTCAGGGTTCTCTTCAATATGAAGACATGGCACAGCCACACCCGGTGTATAAGCGAGACTCAGATCTTTTTGTGAATGAAACGACTTTGTGACTTCCGTAGCAATTTTACCCGGACGGTCGCCTTCGTGGTAGTCCAGTGCCTCTTGTGCAAATGATGCTTGTCTGATACTCATATGATCCCTTTTACAAAAGCGCTGAAACAGCGTTGTTGATACGACGCGGTGTCTCATCTTTACAGATGATAGCCATGACACTGTCAAGCCCCGGTCCGGACATCTCGCCAAGGAGAGCCACACGAAGCGGCATGCCGATCTTGCCAAAACCGATCTCCATCTCAGCAACAAGACTCTCCATCTCATGATGATAGTCAGATGGAAGGTGAAGCTCTGCTGCACCCTCCAATTTTTGGGCAAAGGCAGTCAAAATAGCTGTTGCCTCACCTTTAAACGCTTTTTTAACCGCTTTGTCATCATAAGCAGTCGGTGTCTCGATAATGCTAGGGATAAGTGCTGCAAGCTCTTTCATGTTTTTTGCACGCTCTTTAAGTGCGTCAAGCAAGATCTCTTTTTTATCATGTCCATGGATATCAACACCATACTCATGCAGCAGTGTTGCCAAGGCCTCATTCGAGCTATTTTTGATATAGTGAGCATTTAGCCAGTCAAGTTTGTCAACATTATAGATCGAGGCAGATTTGTTGATGTTTGATGGGTCAAACAGCTCTCTCATCTCATTAAAACTAAAGATCTCCTGGTCACCATAGCTCCAGCCAAGACGTACTAAGAAGTTAAGCAGTGCTTCTGGCATATACCCCATCTCTTTGTAGGCCATAACATCGGTAGCTCCGTCACGTTTTGAGAGCTTTTTGCCATTGGAGTTATGGATCATTGGAACATGATAGTACTTTGGAAGTTTAAAGCCTAGTGCTTCATAAACGACCATCTGTTTTGGTGTGTTGGAGAGATGGTCATCTCCGCGGATAACTTCAGTAATACCCATCAACGCATCATCAATAGCAACAACAAAGTTGTAAGTCGGAGAGCCATCGCCACGAGCAATGATAAAGTCATCTAAGATATCTTCAGCTTGAAAACTGACACGACCTTTAATTCCATCATCAATTACGATCTCTCCTGTTAAAGGCGCTTTTATGCGAATAACCGGTTCGATGCCTTCAGGCGGAGTTCCTGTAAAGTCACGATAACGTCCATCATAACGAGTACGCTCTTTATTCGCCATCTGTGTTTCACGAAGCTCACTCAACTCATCTTTAGACATATAACACCTGTACGCCTTACCTTCATCAAGAAGATGTTTTATATATTTTGCATAGATCTCATCGCGCTCTGACTGATAAGTTATCTCACCATCATGTTCCAGACCTACCCATTTAAATGCTTCAACAATCGCTTTTGCCGCCTCTTCAGAGTTACGGCTTTTGTCTGTGTCTTCGATACGCAAAACAAATTTACCGCCATTACGACGTGCCCAAAGATAAGATAATAGTGCTGTTCTAAGACCACCGATATGTAAGTAGCCTGTAGGACTTGGAGCAAAACGTGTCACAACCATGATTGACCTTTACAGTAATGTCTAAACATTACAAAAATTGATGTAGGATTTTAGCCAAAATGCGCTTTAAAAGCAGAGGCCAAATCTCAGAATAGAAACTTTTACAATAGTAGTGACGTTTTTGTTTAGAGGCTTGTAGAGAAATTTGAGCCGCACCCATAGGTTCGGTGATGATTTATCTACAAGTCTATGAATGAAATGGTTACAGCTAGTGTATTGTTTCTATTTTGAGATTTGGCCTAATTATCTTGCAGCATTATAATAAAGTAGGTAAAATACGCCCAATATAATTAAAGGACACCTCTAAAAACCCTAGTCAGCCTCAGAGGTAAAGAGAGAGGTGAGATTGTGCAAAACTTTTCTTGAGTCATAGCCATAGCTATGAGGATAGAAAATTTTGTGCAAGATTGCTCTCTCTTTACCTCCCTGCGGGCTATACAGAGAAACACATACTCTGCGTTAGTACTTCTTACCTTAGCTACGGCTAGGCTTTCAAAGTACCGCCTTGATTATGAATTTCTCTGTGTTGCTGAGACTGACTAGGGTTTATAAAGGTGCCCTAAAGTGAGCTACTTTTGAAATTTTTACTACTTATACTCTTTTTTGTTACGCTACATGCCAAGACCGTTGACGGTATCGCGATCATGGTCAAAGATCAACCTATTACCCTTTATGAGATCACCAAGGCCATGGAGGAGAACAACATTCCCCAAGAGCAGGCCGTAGAGCTTTTAGAGCGAAAAAAACTCGAAGAGATCGAGATCAAAGAGCGTCATATCAGTGCCTCTAAACAAGAGATCTTTGAGGACATCCAGCGTATGGCTGAACAGAACAAGATGAGTGTCATCGAACTCTACCAAGCCATTCAAAGTTCACAAGGCCTTAGCGAGAGAAAACTCAAAGAGAAGATCAAAGAGAAGATCCTTAACCAAAAACTCTACAATGCCATCGCCTTTTCTCATTTAGAGCAGCCTAATGACGAAGAGATCGAAGAGTATTACCAACTCCACCAAAAAGAGTTTCAGAAGCCATCTTCATACAGTGTTCTCATCTACCAATGTCCTGATAAAAACCGTCTTCAAGAGAAGATCGACAACCCGATGTTCTATTCACCTGAGGTAACCAGCGAAGAGCGCACCTTCGAAGCAGCCAAAATGTACCCCCGTCTAGCCGAACTGCTAGACAACACACCACTCAACAGTTTCACGCAGATCATCCCCTCACCAGATGGCGGGTTTATGAGT
>JAUWLG010000266.1 GCA_030613795.1 Helicobacteraceae bacterium | reverse complement strand
GCACTTTCATTAAAGCTCGCCATCATCTCCAAAGTATAGTGCAGCGCAAGACCAAACTCTATGGCGTGTTGGTCTTTCTCCTCTTCACTCTCCTCTTTAATGATCTCACTCTGTTGACCGTAGTTACGGGATTCATAGACTAATGGCTGTGAGACCTCATTTATCTGAGCAACTCGTGCCTCGATCTTCTCTTCTCCCCACTGTTGTTCCTCTAGTGCCAAAGTATCAAACTTCGAGTCTTTTGACTTTTGGATGATATAAAGCCGATTTTGCGCACGGGTAAAGGCAACATACAGAGCGTGCATGGCATCCTCATGACTGAGCCGTTCTTCATCTTCTAGTGCCTTAGCATAGGCCAAGTCAAAACTTGCACGTTTTTTCATACGTAGGTAGATGTTTTGGAGAGTGATCCCTTCATACTGATAGATGATCGTACTTGTGTCTGCTTTCGCACGCCCCAGTCTATCAATGACAATAACATTTTCAAACTCCAGACCTTTGGACTTATGCACTGTCAAAACACGAACGCCATGCAGATCCGCTTGTGCGGCTGTGGCATCAAGACGCTCGTACTCGAACAAAAACTGCTCTATGTCACTGTAGTTGCTTAGCAGTTGTAAAAAGAGCAGGAGGTTCAGGTCACCATCAAAGAGTTTGTATGTTTCAATGACTTTTAACAACTCATCTGCAAGGTCAGAAGCATTGATATTACAAGGTTTCAGCTCACCTGCTTCTAACTCTAAAAGTGCAAAGAAGTTACGGGCGTAGATGCTCTCACTGAAATAGGAGTATTTCAAATACTCGATCAGAGCACGAATGTTTTTCTGGTTAATCAAAAGAGAGGTGGTCTCTGTTACCACATCAATACCGGCCTCACGCAAGAGAGCCTCGACCGCACTGCCATCTTTGTTAGTCTGTGTCAAAACAGCAATATTGTCAGGGTTCTCACCCTTCTCTATCAATGCAAGTACCTTCGCTGACATCCCCTCTAAAACTTCATCGTTATTAATGACTTCAACATACCCTTCGCCCGCTTTGTCACGGACCAGTTGCGGTTTATAGTTCTTGATCTTGTCATCAAAGACCTCATTGACAAAGTTCACAACATTAGCATCACTTCGATAGTTAGTCAATAGGTTATCGACGGTCACACCATACTTGTCTGTTACGTGGTAAAAAAGTTCTTTTGTGCCCCCACGAAAACGGTAGATGGACTGTTTTACATCACCTACAATAAAGAGAGAATTGCGTTCACTCATACCTTTACCAGAGGAGATCTCATCAATAATAGGTTTTAGAATATCGAACTGTACCACCGAGGTATCTTGAAATTCATCTAGCAGGACATGTGATATCTTTGCATCGAGTCGAAAGTATAAAAACTCACTGTCTACACGTTCTTTTAAGAGACTGTAGACCAAGTTGGTAATATCATCAAAAGAGAGTTCACTGTCCTCTTTGGCCACCATCATCTTCGCCTCTTCGTAGATATCAAGAAGTCCAAAGAGAGAGTGGAAGAAATGTGACTCTTTTGCTTTCATGTATGAAGGGATAAGCATCTGAATAGTGTGCAGACGTTCATCCATATCTGCAAGATAGCCTTTTTTATATTGCCAGTACTCTAAGGTGTCTTTTTCGATCCATGCCTTAGTGAGTATCTCATCCACACTCTCACAGTTCATGGTCTTTTTAGCACCATCAGACATATTAGAAGCATTGACCATTGTCTGCAAACTGGAAAAATTGCTCATGATCTCATTTTCAATGACAATGTAATCACTCTTTTGGAAACCCTGGTTTTGTAACTCTTTACGTTTGCCATAGAGTTCGTTGAGAAGAGAGAAGATGTCAGAGAGGCGTTTCGATGCCATCGTGGAGAGTGCGATCAACTCACTCTCTTTGCCTTTGACATTTGCCAGTGTCAAAAAACGTGCCATGATCTTGATCTCATGTTGTGAGGCGAAGGTAGAAAAAGTTGGCATCAGACCTGCATGCAGGGAGAACTTACGCAAGATCTTGGCAAAGAACTTGTCAATCGTCATCACCTTGGCATCAGACTTTAGAAACTGTTCTAAAATGTCTTGACGCAGACCTAAGAGTGTCTCTACATCGATACCCGTGACACGCGCTACTTCAGAACGCTCATCTCGTTCATGGAAATACATCAAGGTCTCGATGATGCGCTCTTGCATCTCATTAGCAGCTTTGTTCGTAAAGGTCAGTGCCAAGATCTTGTCAGCATCTTCACCCATAAAAAGGAGAGAGAGGTAACGTACGACTAGAGAGAAAGTTTTACCGGCGCCGGCACTGGCTTCATAGGCATGGAAAGGAATAAATTCACTCATTTTATAATCCTCTCTGACATAGGTAAGCATATTCACAATAGCTGCAGTCACTCAACTTTTCTGTCATCTCAAAATCAAAATGTTTTGTCTCTCGAAGTTCATCAAGCAGACTGTAGAGTTTTTCTAACTTCTCATTCAAAACAGGTTCATAGACTATCTTACCTTTGTTAAGATCATAAAATCCGCAGTTGCTAACCTCACCTAACGTTCCTGCAAGAAGATAGTAAAACTCCAACTGAAAATCTTTAGCATTTTCCAGTGTCTTAATTGTGTAGGTCGCATACTTGCCGCTTTTATAGTCAAGCACTTCCAAACCATCTACAGTACTGTCAATACGATCAATCACCCCGGCAATTTTTATCCCTTGTATCTCTGTTTCAAATTTCTTCTCACATGAGTGGACACGCACCTCTCTGAAACGTTCTATCTCTCGTTCAAAAAAGGGCTCCAGTCGTTTCAACCAGAGCTTGTTCAAGTATTTGTCCAAGACACTTTTTCCACTGCTCTGCTCCAGTGCTTTTGCTACGGCTTTTCTAAGTTCATTTATATCACTAAAACTGTTTTGCTCTTCATAAACAATTTTCAGCGCCTCATGCAGAGCTGTCCCGA
>JAUWLG010000195.1 GCA_030613795.1 Helicobacteraceae bacterium | reverse complement strand
CGGACGTTCAGTTGACGTATGTCTGAACCCGCTGGGTGTACCTTCACGTATGAATATCGGGCAGATCCTTGAGATGCACCTTGGTATGGCCGGCCGTGAACTTGGTCACCAGATCCAGGATATCTTTGAAGCGAAACAAGCTGACTTTATTGCGCAGCTTCGTACAAAACTGACAGAGATCGCAGACGTTGCACGTTTTATGAATGCCGGCGAAGTGATCGCTGAGATGAATGATGAAGATCTATTGACATTCGCTCGCGACTGGTCAACGGGTGTTAAGTTTGCAACGCCGATCTTTGAGGGTGTTGACACAGCAGAGTTCGCAAAACTATTCGAAATGGCTAAACTTGATGATGACGGCAAGACGGTTCTGTTTGACGGTAAGACAGGTGCTCAGGTCAAAGAGCGTGTTAACGTTGGTTACATGTACATTCTTAAACTGCACCACTTGGTTGATGAGAAAGTACACGCCCGTTCAACCGGGCCTTACTCTCTTGTTACACAGCAGCCGGTTGGTGGTAAAGCACTATTCGGTGGACAGCGTTTTGGTGAGATGGAAGTATGGGCTCTAGAGGCTTATGGTGCTTCTGCGGTACTTAAAGAGATGTTGACAATCAAATCAGATGATGTTGAAGGGCGTGTTAACGCGTACAAAGCATTGACAAAAGGTGAAAGTGTTCCACCTTCTGGAATTCCTGAAACACTGTTTGTATTGACAAAAGAGTTACAAGCACTTGCGCTTGACGTAGAGATTTTTGACGAGGTGGAAGACGATGAGTAAATTAGTACCTATAGCGATTACAGAAGAGAACCGTCCAAAAGACATTAAGCAGCTTCAGTTCCGTTTGGCAAGTCCGGAGAAAGTTCTCTCTTTGAGCCACGGTGAAGTTAAAAAGCCAGAGACGATCAACTACCGTACTCTAAAGCCAGAGCGCGATGGTCTTTTCTGTGCAAAGATCTTTGGTCCGGTCCGTGACTACGAATGTCTTTGTGGTAAATACAAAAAGATGCGTTACAAAGGCGTTGTATGTGAGAAGTGTGGTGTTGAAGTAACAACAACTAAAGTTCGTCGTACCCGTATGGGTCACATCGACCTTGTAACACCTGTTGCACACATCTGGTATGTAAGTTCACTGCCGTCACGTATCGGTACACTTCTTGGTGTTAAGATGAAAGATCTTGAACGCGTACTTTATTACGAAGCATACATCGTTAAAAATGCGGGTGAAGCATTCTATGATGGTGAAGAGACGACACCAGTACTTAAGTATGATGTTCTTAATGAAGAGCAGTACCGTGTATTGATGACTCGTTATTCTGAGACAGGCTTCAAAGCGATGATGGGTGGTGAAGCGATCCGTGACATGCTTGAAGATATCGATCTTGTTGAGATCTTCTCACAACTTAAAGAAGATATGGATAACACGAAGTCAGTTGCTAAGACTAAGACACTTGTTAAACGTCTTAAGGTAATCGAGTCATTCCTAAACTCGGGTAACAACCCGGCATGGATGATGCTTACAGCACTACCGGTTCTTCCACCAGAACTTCGCCCGCTTGTAAGCCTTGACGGCGGTAAGTTTGCGGTTTCTGATGTCAATGACCTTTATCGTCGTGTTATCAACCGTAACCAACGTCTTAAACGTCTTATCGAACTGGAAGCACCGGAGATCATTGTTCGTAATGAGAAACGTATGCTTCAAGAGTCTGTTGATGCACTTTTTGACAATGGCCGTCGTGCAAACGCGGTTAAGGGTGCTAACAAGCGTCCGCTTAAATCACTTTCAGAAGTGATCAAAGGTAAGCAGGGTCGTTTCCGCCAAAACCTTCTTGGTAAGCGTGTTGACTTCTCCGGACGTTCTGTTATCGTTGTCGGACCATCACTGAAGATGGACCAATGTGGTCTTCCTAAAAAGATGGCTATTGAGTTGTTCAAGCCGCATTTGATCGCAAAACTGGAAGATAAGGGTTATGCAACAACGGTTAAAGCTGCTAAAAAGATGATCGAAGCAGAAACAAACGAAGTTTGGGAGTGTCTTGCAGAGATCGTTGACGGTTATCCAATCCTGCTTAACCGTGCACCGACGCTGCACAAACTTTCAATTCAGGCGTTCCACCCTAAATTGATCGATGGTAAAGCGATTCAGCTTCACCCTCTTGTCTGTGCTGCCTTCAATGCCGATTTCGATGGGGATCAGATGGCTGTACACATACCACTGTCAACAGAAGCAATCGCTGAAGCAAAAGTCTTGATGCTTGCATCGATGAATATCTTGCTTCCGGCATCTGGTAAAGCGATCGCAACACCATCACAAGATATGGTCCTTGGTCTTTACTACATCTCTTTGGAGAAAAACGGTGTTCAGGGTTCTAACAAACTCTTCGCATCAGTCGATGAGATCAAGATCGCTCTTGAGACAGGTTCACTGGACATTCATGCAAAAGTACGTACAAAAATAGATGGTCGTATGATCCACACTACTGCCGGTCGTATGCTGCTTAAAGAGATCCTTCCTGAATTTGTTCCGGTTGATCTTTGGAATCAGATAATGAAGAAAAAGAACATCAATGCGATCGCTGATTATGTTCAAAAGCATGGTGGTATTGCAGTAACAGCTGGTTTCCTTGACCGTCTTAAAGACCTTGGTTTCAAACATGCAACGGAAGCGGGTGTTTCGATCTCTATTACAGATATCATCATTCCAGATGAGAAAAAAGAATTGATCATTCAATCTAAAGGTAAAGTTGTTGAGATCCAGAAGCAGTTCGAAGCGGGTCTATTGACTGAGCAAGAGCGTTACAACAAGATTATTGACGTCTGGTCAGACACAAACAACACGGTTGCGGGTCAGATGATGGAGTTGGTTGAAAACGACAAAGACGGTTTCAACTCGATCCACATGATGGCGGACTCAGGTGCGCGTGGTTCTGCTGCACAGATCCGTCAGCTTGCCGGTATGCGTGGTCTTATGGCGAAACCAAACGGTGACATTATTGAGACACCGATTATCTCGAACTTTAAAGAGGGTCTAAACGTCCTTGAGTACTTTATTTCTACTCACGGTGCACGTAAAGGTCTTGCGGATACGGCACTTAAAACAGCGAATGCGGGTTACCTTACTCGTAAACTCGTTGATGTTGCACAAAACGTTAAAGTCGTCGAGCACGATTGTGGTACGCACGAAGGTATTGAGATCACTGAGATCTCTGATGGTAACGTGATGATCGAACCACTTGAAGATCGTGTCCAAGGTCGTGTACTTGCTGAAGATGCTATCGATCCGATCACCAATGAGATCCTCTACCCAGAGGGTACATTGATTGATGAAGTGGCTGCGGCTAAGATGGCAGAGGCGGGCATTAAGTCAGCGCATATCAGAACACCGACGACATGTAAGTCTGAGGGTGGGATCTGTGCTCTTTGTTACGGTCTTAACCTTGGTACTGGTCATATGGTACGTAAAGGTGAGGCAGTTGGTATTATTGCGGCACAGTCTATTGGTGAGCCGGGTACACAGCTTACACTTCGTACATTCCACGTTGGTGGTACGGCGACAAGTACACAACAAGAGCGTCAGGTTATCGCAGATAGAGAAGGTTTCATCCGTTACTACAACATGAAGACCTACAAATCTAAAGAGGGCAAAAACATTGTAGCCAACCGTCGTAATGCGGCTGTTCTGCTTGTTGAGCCTAAGATCAAAGCACCATTTACAGGTACATTAGAGATCCAGACGGTCCATGATGAGATCTTGGTTTCAGTAATTGACACTAAAGACAAGAAAAACGTGGTTCGCTACACGCTACGTAAGTATGAAGTAGCAAAACCGGGTGAGATCGCAGGTGTTAGCGGTAAGATCGAAGGTAAACTGTACCTTCCATACGAGAGCGGCACAGTGATCGAAGCAGATGAGTCTATTGTTGAGAAGATCAAAGATGGCTGGAATGTACCTAA
>JAUWLG010000185.1 GCA_030613795.1 Helicobacteraceae bacterium | reverse complement strand
GGGTTGCTACCCTTACTTTATTTTCTTGATAAGCGGCATTTTTGCCCTCATAACTTAGTCTGCTGTCACTCAAGACATTGACACCGGGTGTTCCGGAATAGATCAAAACACAATCATCTCTGAGTCGTTCATCAACAGCTGATTCCAACTCTATAGAACCGTTGTCTGAACTGATACACACCATCTCACCATCACTAAAACCGTGTGAGGCGTTGAGATAGACTCTATTGTCTCTGTTAAACTGTGAGTTCAGACTCTTTGCGCTTTTAGTTGTGAGCAAAAAGAGGTCTATGTCTACGTCAGCATTAAGATCATACTCTTCTAAAAAGCAGAACTCATCATCATCCGTGTCAAAACCATCACTGTACGGGACTTCTTCACGTCCTTTGACAACTGTATCTGCTTCTCTTATCTCACCGAAGGCTTTAAAGTGTTCCAGGTAGGTTAACTCACTGTCTATATCAATGTCAAAGGCCCGACAGAGTTTAGCCGCAAGATCATACTCGCTTATACCCATATCACTCTCTGAGATTTTTGGCATATCCAAAAGTCCAGGATGACCATACGAGCTGCGAATGTCATCTTTTTCCAAAAAGCTTTTAGCCGGAATGACCAGATCTGCAATCTTTGAAGTCTCATTTTCATAGAGACCATAATAGACCACAAACGGATTTTTTTCTATGGACGCACGAACTCTGTTGGTATCCGGCATCTGGTTAAGCGGATTAGCTCCTTGAATGAATGCCATCTCAAAACGACCGAAATCAACATTACCTACTGTAACAGGTTTTACCTTACTCTTTGTGGTAAAAGGCAAGGTGATCTCCTCCATTGAGCTGCCCAAGAAGTTAACACCGCATCCCTCTTTACCAAAAAGGCCCAGTACAACACCAAAGGCATCAATAGCACGCATAACATCCGCACCGTGGCGATACTTTTGTATCCCAACCCCAGCTAAGATGACAGTACGTTTGCCTTTGATAAGATCCAAGATCTTACCAATGTCACCCAGTGTCACATCAATACTCTCTAATATCGCTTTAATACGAACAGTTTGTGTCAATTCATAAAAGTCTTCATGCTCAGTTGCATACTCTTCTAAAAATGCCTCATCTTCCAAGCCGTTAATAATGACAAAACGGCTTAACAGCAGTGCCAAATAGAGATCACCTTTAGGTTTGATCTGCAGATGAAAGTCAGCACTCTCAGCCATCTTGGTCTTGATCGGGTCGATCACAATGACTGTCTTATCTTTCAAAAACGGTAAAAGGTGGGAGTTCGTTGTGTGAATGTTACGTCCCCATACAATCACCACTTCCGATTTTTCGATCTGCTCCGGCGGCAGTAACTTGTTTGAGCCGCGTCCCTCTAAAACACCTGCTTCACCGGCACCGTCACAGAGTGAACCCTCTGTCAAAGTCGCACCATAGGTGGCAAAAAAGTGGTCAGTTATTTGCTGCATCAAGCCAAAGTTTCCGTGACCCCGGTAGTGTAAGATCTGTGATGGATCAGAGACCCTTGCACTTTTCTCTTGTAGTATATGCAAAGCCTCGTCCATAGAGATCGCATTACCTTGATAACGTGGTACAACAATGCGTTCATGGCTTTCATAATGGGTAAGATGCGGGCAGAGATAACCATGTGTATAGGTATCTTTACGCCCCTTTAATTTCCCATCGACCACATCGATGCTGCATGCATCGTAACAGTCTAATGAGCAGGCTGTTGTTTGACTCATTTTAGTTCCACTTTCATCAATTCAGAGAAGTATTTTGGTGCCTTGATGATGATCTCAGCCTTGTAGCTTGAGAGGTGTGTTGCGTCAGCAATACCCCATAAACGGTCGATCTTGTAATCTGTCTTTTTGTCATTGAGATAGACCGCCTTGCTTTTAGCACCTTTCATATCTTTTGCATTCAGATAGATCGTGAGTTTTGCCTTTGAGATGTCTGCTACCTTTGAAAGTTCCATTCCCGGGTTCACCACTTGACCTTCTTTAACACTCAGGGCATACAGAACATGACCTTTGGCACTCAATGATTTGTCAGCGATGCTTTTACGCAGTTGTTCAGCACGCAGGTTTAGGTCGTTGATCTGAACTTTGAGGTTGTCAACCTCTTTTGCCGTTGAGATCAAAGTGTTTTGTGTTGAGACAACATCATAAAACTCTCTATCTTTCTCTATCATTGACTTGGTCTTTAACGCTTTGATGTTGTCATAGTTCTTCTGCTTTTTAGCCAAGATCTCATCATAGTTTTTCTTCATCGCTTCATTCAGCTTCAGTGTGTTTTTAAGCAGTGTGATCTTTTTGTTTACATTAGTCAGTTCAATACGGTCAAGTTTATCATCGATCTTGACATAAGCCTTTTTATCAAGGATTTTTCCCTCTTTTTTCTCATCAGCAAAGGTAACCTGCCCAGAGACGTTTGACGAGATCGTCAAGATCTCGTACGGTTCAACCTTCGAGTAGTACTCTTTGGCAAAAAGTGCCACACCCGACAACAATAAAAGTGCAAATATTTTTTTCATCTGTAAACCTTATTTTTATGTTCTTATTTTATCTAACTTGGTTAAATAACACCCGAGTTCCCTGCTTCTATTAACTATTTTCGATTCACCTGCACTTGCGCAACAGGCTCGTCTTTAATCCCATTGACCATTGCATATAGCGTTGGAAGGTAGAAAAGGTTCATCACTGTTCCCCAGATAAGCCCAAAACCAAGAGAGATCGCCAAGGGCTGCATAATAACCGCTTGTCCTGTCGCAAAGAACATCAATGTTGAAAGTCCCACAAAGGTCGTCACCGTAGTGATGACAATTGGGCGCAGACGCAGTTTTGCCTTGTAGTAGAACTTTTTGGCATCGCGTGTTCCGTGCAAGAAGTCGAGCATAATAATACCATCGTTGATCACAACCCCGGCAAGACCCAGGAGCCCGATAACAGACGGCATAGTCATGTGCATGCCCATGATCTTGTGCCCAACAAGCGCACCAAAGATTGAAAAAGGTATGACCGAGAGGATCATCAATGCATACTTGATCTTAGGAAAGATAAGCAGCAGTAGGATCAACATAATAAAAAGAGAAAAGACGGCAGCCGTCAACATATCGTTTTTAAGCTGCTGGTTTTTCTCTTTTTCGCCTAAGATCTCTACACGAATTCCCTCGTCTCTGATCTCTTTGATCGTTGGATCGATGATGTCCAAAACTTCCGAAGCGGTAATGATACTTTTGTTTACGTTGGCACTCACTGTCTTGACAACATCACCATTCTCTTTTTCGATGATCTCATAATCTTGCACCTTGATGAATTCAGCCACATCTTCAAGTTTGACAAAACGTCCGTCACGTAGCGGTATCTCAAACTCGTTGAGTGTTGCAAGACTGTCTTTTTGTTCGTATTCGGTCGTGATGTCAACCACCCCGTCACTTCCAAAGGTCTGCGCTTTTCGACTTCCTAAGAAGTAGCCGCTGAGCACTTGCGCAACAGCACCTTCCGAAAGACCCAACTGCTCTCCATAGGCATTGAGCTTGATCTTATATTCCATCTTTCCAAGGCGAATGTTGTTAATAACATCTTTGACCCCATCGATAGGTTTAAGTCTCTCTTCGAGCAGTGCGATCGCTTTTTGCATCTTGATAGCATCACTGCCGATGAGATTAAGTTCGATATCTGTTTTGACAATACCCGCCTTCTGCTCCATCACAGCCAGTTCATCGATGCCGTACATCTCTTGCATCGGTGCGATAAGCGCACGAACGCGTTTAGCAACTTCGGCAGAGGTCATCTCTCTTGTTTTCTCTGGCGGATTGAACTCAAAAGAGAGGTCCAAGATAGGGTTGACATAGTGGTTGACCCAATTCTGCGGCACCTGCTGTTCAAGTTCTAACGAGATATAAAAGAGGTTTGTCCCTGTATCCCAAGAGTTAGAGAGACTGCGGCGTTTACCGCTGAGCATCGAAACACTATTGATAGAGAGTTACACTTTATGCGCCAAGATCACTTTTTCTATACATTTCGCGATCT
>JAUWLG010000053.1 GCA_030613795.1 Helicobacteraceae bacterium | reverse complement strand
TGTTGTTGAACGTCTTTATGCTCTTGCCTGGATCGACAAAGAGAGTTATGAAAAAGCACTCGCAGAGAAACCTGTTGTCTATGATCAGACTTTGACACAAAACGAAGCCCCTTATATCGTTGATGAGGTTGTCCGCCGCCTTAAAGAGCAGTTCCCTGACTTTAAAACAGGCGGTTACAAGGTCTATACAACGATTGATCTTAAGATGCAAAAAGCAGCACGTGAGGCGATGACCTATGGTTACGAGCAGGCACAGATCCGTCTTGCAAAAGAGAATGAGAGAGTAAAAGAGAAAAGACCTAAAGACTATGTTGACTATGAAGATCAAAATCTGACAAAATTCAATGGCGCCTTGATATCGGTTGATCCAAAACTCGGTGAGATCCGTGCAATGATCGGTGGCGTTGATTATAAAAAGAGCCCGTTTAACCGTGCAACACAGGCCTACCGTCAACCGGGTTCAGCCTTTAAACCTTTTCTCTACCAAGTGGCTTTGGATTTTGGACTTTCGCCTGCGACAAAGCTTATCGATATCTCCCGTACCTATGATTTTGAGACAAACCAGGATAAAGATTCAAACGAGACACGTCGATGGAAACCAAAGAACTATGAAAACAACTTCAAAGGTTTGATCTCCCTTCGAGAAGCCTTGGTCCACTCACGTAACCTTGCGACCATTAACCTTGTAACTGATATTGGTATTAACACCATCAAGAGTAAACTAAAACAGCAGTACGAGATTCAAGACTTGCCAAGTGACCTCTCTCTGTCACTAGGAAGTATTACACTGACGCCGGAGCGCTTCGCACAATACTTCACCTCATTCGCAAATGGCGGACAGTTAAGTGATCTGCGTCTTATTAACTATGTTGATCAAAATGGTGAGACCCTTTGGGAACATCCGGAGCAGGTTGTTAAAAAGGTGACGGAAGAGCGACAGGCATTTTTGATGACAACGATCTTGCGTGACATTGTCCAACGCGGTACGGGTTACCGGGCGCGTGCTTGGGGTATCGAACTTGCGGGTAAGACAGGAACAACCAATGACTCTATCGACACCTGGTTTGTTGGCTATTCACCATCGATCGAGACTGTTGTCTGGTTTGGTAATGACGACAACTCACCACTTTGGAACAAAGAGCAGGGCGGCTGGACAGCAGCCCCTTCATTTAGCTACTATTATAAACAGCTGGTTAAGATCTATCCGCAGATGCCGCGTAAGTTTGAGAAACCCGATGATGTTATCGAGGTGACCGTAGAGGGGAAAAAGAAAGAGTACTTTACGGATATCTCTAAACCGCCGCATGTGGAAGTGCAGGCGGAAGCAGATGAAGAGCTGCTTTTTTAAGGAGTAGATCATGAAGAAGATATTAGTTGCATTAACATTGTTAAGTGCACTTGCCTTTGCCAATCCGTTTGGAGCAGGCAACAAAAGTGTCGGTATTACATTAGGTTCTGGAAGTGTTAGCTATTCAAGCGGTACATTTTTTGGATCATATACAGAGAATTATTATATTTTAGGGGTTAGTGCAGATTATTATGTTTTTGAAAATCTTGCACTAGGGCTTGGATATCGAGGTTGGTTTGGTGGATCACCAACAATTCACCAAGCAACGGTTCCAGTAACTTATTACATACCGACGAACTCCAAGTTCCGCCCTTACCTTGGTGCTTTTTACCGTTACACCTATATTAATGATGATAGGTTCGATAACTACAGCAGTACCGGCGGCCGTGCAGGTTTGGCAATTTTATTTCAAAATGGTTATGTTGGATTGGGCTGGGTACAAGAGTACTATCTAGATAGTGATAGTCGAAGCGATACCACCTCAGGTTACCCCGAAGTGGTGATAGGTTTTAGTTTTTAAAAGCGCGATTAATAGCACTGAAAAGTGCTTTTATCGAAGCTAAGGTAATGTCGCTGTCTTTGCCGACACCAAAGAAGCGATGCCCCTCTGAAGTCTCGATCTCGATGTAGGCAACCGCTGTTGCTGATGACTTCTCACCGCAAGAGTGTTCAGAGTAAGAGTTCAAAACAAACTTGTTTGGATAGTCTTTAAGTAGTGCTTTACGACACGCATCAATAGGACCGTTTCCTTCACTCTCTGCCTCTATCTCTCTGCCGTTGTAGCTATAATTCAACTTGCACCAGACTGCGTTCTCTTTTGTCGAGGCTGAACGTGAGATAAGCTCAAGGTGTTCCGGCGGTGAAAAGTAGGTCTTCTCAAAGATCGCCAAGATCTCATCATTACTTAACTCTCTCGCCTCTTCGTCAGTCACCTTTTGTATGATCTTTCCGATCTCAGGATGCATCTTTTTAGGAAGCTGGTACCCAAAACGGTTTTCTAGGATGTAAGCGATCCCGCCTTTACCCGACTGAGAGTTAATACGGATAATACTCTCATAAGTACGCCCTACATCTTCCGGATCGATTGGCAAGTAAGGTACTTCCCAAAACGGTTCTTCTTTAGCACGTTGATATGCCAAACCTTTGTTGATCGCATCTTGGTGTGAACCTGAAAAGGCGGTGTAGACCAGCTCACCGACATACGGGTGACGTTCATGGGTCTTCATATCTGTACAGCGTTCCACCACATCTAAGACAGTGTTGATGTCACTAAAGTCAAGACCTGTGTCTAAACCTTGTGTAAACATGTTCAGTGCCAAGGTGATAATGTCGACATTACCTGTACGCTCGCCGTTTGAAAGCAAGGTCCCCTCAACACGATCTGCACCGGCAAGTAGAGCAAGCTCTGTAGCTGCCACGGAAGTTCCACGGTCATTATGGGTGTGTGTCGAGATCAACACATGCTCACGGTTGTCCAGGTGACGGCTCATCCACTCTATCTGGTCAGCGTAGACATTTGGTGTTGCCATCTCAACCGTTGCCGGTAGGTTGATAACCACTTTTCTCTCTGCAGAGATACCCCAGCGTGCTGTCACTGCATTACAGATCTCAGCAGAAAACTCAAGCTCCGTACCCGTAAAAGACTCAGGTGAATACTCAAGTGCGATCTTGCCGTTATGGTTAGCCTCGTACTTTTTGACCAAGTCAACACCCTCAAGTGCAAGCTCAATGATCTCTTGACGCTCTTTTTTAAAGACGATCTTGCGCTGTGCAACAGATGTTGAGTTGTACAGATGTACAATCGCTGACTTAACACCTTCTAAGGCCTCAAATGATCGCTTAATTAGATGCTCACGTGCTTGAACAAGGACTTGGACAGTTACATCATCGGGTATCAAATCATCATCGACTAACTTGCGTAAAAAGTCAAATTCGACTTGAGAGGCAGATGGAAAACCCACCTCAATGGTTTTGAAACCGAGTTTAAGCAGGAGGTTGAAAAGTTCAAGTTTTTGGTCAAGGTTCATCGGTGTAATCAGTGCCTGGTTGCCATCACGAAGGTCAACACTACACCAGATCGGTGCTTTTTCGATTACATTAGACGGCCATTGTCTATTTGGCAGATCAACTTGCGGGTAGGGACGGTATTTTCCATTAAGGATAGTGCCCATGGTATTTCCTTTAAACTTGTGTTCTGATAACTCCTGCAAGACTTATCATTGGCGCAATTATAGCAAATAGAGGTATGAAATAAGGAAAGAGAATAGATATTAATAAAAAAATTAAGAGTTACCTAACAGTTAGCCTTCTATAATAGATGTCAAAACTTCAATTTACCTATTAACTAAACGTTTAAAAACAGTTGAGTCGGAGCGTACAATGATTAAAAAGATCCCATTTGAATCACTTTATTTAGCAGATCACGGCTGGTTAAAAAGCCGTTTTCACTTCTCTTTTGCCGAGTATAGCGATCCTGAAAACATCCATTACGGTCCGCTTCGTGTGATGAATGACGATATTGTCGCCGCGCATCAAGGATTTGCGATGCATCCGCATGAAAATATGGAGATCATCTCTTACGTCATACGCGGCGAATTAACGCATGAAGATTCCATGGGTAACAGAGAGAGCATAGGCCGTGGTGCGGTGCAGTATATGAGTGCCGGTACCGGGGTGATGCACTCAGAGATGAATGAAGGTGAGCAAGAGGTACGTCTTATACAAACATGGATCGTGCCAAAAGAGAAGGGGCTTACACCCCAGTACGGCTCCAAAGAGTTAGATTTTCGTGAACGCCACAACAAGTGGTTGCATCTTATTGGACCGGAATGGAGTGATGCTGCGATCATTATCTACCAAGATGCCAATATGTTTGTCAGTGAGATAGATGCAGGTCGGACGTTAACATTTGACCTGCAGTCAGACCGCCAACTCTATGTCAAAATAATGGAAGGCCAAGCTGATATTAACGGTGTAAAGTTTGCTTATGGTGATGCGGCTAAGGTGGAAGATGAGTCGTTAACTATCGAGGCGACAAGTGATCTGCATATCTTGTTAGTTGAGATGATAAAGAGCTGAATCTCAATGTAGGGTGACATTGAATGCCACATCGTACCAAAGGAGAATAAGATGAGCTGTAAGATCATTGGATTTGAGAATGGACCTTTAGAGGTGGATTGTACTGATGCTGTTTTTATGAAAGATGGAAAAAAGCTTGAGGCTGAAAACCCTTCTTACCTTTGTCGATGTGGTAAGTCAAAGAATAAACCTTGGTGTGACGGCTCTCATGAGAAAGTAGGGTTTACAAGCAAAAGAGAGATCTCCGAAGAGATCTTGCAAGTCTATGAAGGCAAAGAGATCACTGTTAATTTTAACCGATCTATCTGTGCAGGTGCAGCTAATTGTGTACATGATCTGCCAAGCGTCTTTGCATCTGATAACAGTACAAATTGGATATATCCTGATAATGATACCAATGATAAAATAATTAAAACTGTTAATAGCTGTCCTTCAGGTGCATTGTCGTACAGTATAAAAGGTAAAGTGACTATTGATAAACGTACTAAAGCAAAGATATCAATCGTTAAAAATGGTCCGTATGTTGTTGAAGAGGTGAAGCTTGTAGGTATGCCGACACCGACAAACTTCTCTACAACAAAATATGCACTCTGTCGCTGTGGTCACTCCAAAAACAAACCGTTCTGCGACTACTCTCATGCTGAAAACAACTGGTCGGATGAGTAAAGACTCTTATTTTAATTAAGGAGAGCAAGATGTTGAAAAAACTGACTATAGGTTTTATTGGTGTAACACTGATGGCCTCAACAGTACTTTATGCGGCTAAAAAACCGAATATCCTTGTCATCTGGGGTGACGATATCGGTCAGTCAAATATCAGTCAATATACGCACGGTATGATGGGGTATCAAACACCGAATATTGATCGTATTGCGAAAGAGGGTATGACATTTACGGATTACTATGGTGAACAGTCGTGTACTGCCGGTCGTTCTTCATTTATCATGGGACAAAGTGTGTTTCGTACAGGCCTTTCTAAAGTTGGGCTTCCCGGTGCAAAAGAGGGTATGAAAGTAGAAGACCCTACCATTGCTGGTCTGCTTAAGGCCCAGGGCTATGCAACCGGTCAATTCGGTAAAAACCACCTTGGAGACAGAGATGATATGCTACCGACCAACCATGGTTTTGATGAGTTCTTGGGAAATCTGTATCACCTGAATGCCGAAGAGGAACCGGAACTCGAAGATTATCCTAAAGACCCGGAGTTCCACAAAAAGTATGCTCCACGCGGTGTCATCCACTCTTTTGCTAACGGTAAGATTATCGATACCGGAGCACTTACAAAGAAACGCATGGAGACTGTTGATGATGAGACCGTTGCTGCAGCTATCGGTTTTATTAAGCGTCAAGCCAAGGCGAATAAACCTTTCTTTGTCTGGTGGAGTGGTACCCGTATGCACTTTCGTACGCATGTTAAAAAAGAGCTTCGCGGTATCTCTGGACAGGATGAGTATAGTGATGGGATGGTAGAGCATGATATGCATGTCGGAAAACTCCTGAAGACACTTGATGATCTGAAAATTGCTGATAATACCATTGTCTTTTACTCTACCGATAACGGGCCGCACATGAACACGTGGCCGGATGCTGCCATGACACCGTTTAGAGGTGAAAAAAACACCAACTGGGAAGGCGGATGGCGTGTACCGGCGATGGTGAAATGGCCGGGTCATATTAAAGAAGGTACCTGGTCGAACGAGATCATGCACCATATGGACTGGATGCCGACATTCATGGCTGCTGCAGGTGTTTCAGATATCAAAGCTAAACTGAAAAAAGGCGGTGTCAAAGCCATAGGACGAAAGTATAAAGTCCATCTGGATGGTTATAACTTCCTTCCTTACCTGACAGGAAAGGCAGAAAAAGGACCGCGTAAAGAGGTCTTCTATTTCTCAGATGATGGTGACCTGACTGCTCTGCGTTACAACGATTGGAAAGCGATCTTTATGGAACAGCGTGTTGAAACAACTTTTGAAGCTTGGGCCAACCCTTTTACGCCTTTGAGAGTACCGTTGATCTTTAACCTGCGCCGCGATCCTTATGAGCGTGCTCAGTTGACCTCCAACACATTCTATGACTGGCAGCTTGACCACGTTTTCTTGCTGCTTCCGGCACAAGATTATGTCGCAGGGTTCTTAGCAACTTTTAAAGAGTTCCCTCCACGTCAGAAAGCGGCAAGCTTTAGCCTGGATAAAGTGATGGAAAAAATGACTGCACCAACTAGTCATTAATCATCAGTAGACTTTACTATCCCTCGTTCCCATCATTTTGATGGGAACATAAAATAAGGAGTTTTTCATGAGATTTTTTATTGCATCAGTACTGTTTACGGCACTGCTTTTTGGAGCAGCAGACCCTTTGGCATCTTGGAACAGTGGAAAGACAAAGAGTGAGATTACCCGGTTTGTAAAGAGTGTTACAGACCCCGAAAGTCCTGATTTTGTAAAGCTCGAAGACCGTATCGCAGTCTTTGACAATGACGGTACGCTCTGGAGTGAAAAACCTATCTACTTTCAACTCTATTTTGCTATCGATCGCGTTAAAGCACTGGCTCCACAACACCCTGAATGGAAAACAGCCCAGCCTTTCAAAGCTGTGCTTGAAGATGACATGGAAGCACTGCTAAAGAGTGGTGAAACAGGTCTCCTTGAACTGGTCATGGCGACACATACGGGGATGAGTGACGAAGAGTTTGATGCAATTGTAAAAGAGTGGATCAATACGGCAGAACATCCGCGTTTCAAACGGCCATATAAAGAGTTGGTGTATCAGCCGATGTTAGAGCTTTTGGCGTATTTGCGTGCTAATGGTTTTAAGACCTTTATTGTCTCCGGTGGCGTCATTGACTTTATGCGTCCTTGGGCATCAGAAGTTTATGGGATTTCATCAGAACAGATCGTTGGTTCAACCATCGCTGTGAAATATGAAAACGGCAAAATAATTCGGCTGCCAAAACTCAACACGATTAATGACAAAGACGGCAAGCCTGTAGGTATTCACTACCACATCGGAAAACGCCCGGTTGCAGCTTTCGGAAACTCTGATGGAGACTTGGCGATGATGCAGTACACAGAGGCAAACAGTGCACATAAAACACTGCAGCTTTATGTGCATCATACCGATGAAAAAAGAGAGTGGGCGTATGACAGAAAGTCACATGTCGGCAGGCTTGACAAAGGGCTTTCTTATGCAAAAAAGCATCATTGGAGCATTGTT
>JAUWLG010000208.1 GCA_030613795.1 Helicobacteraceae bacterium | reverse complement strand
AGACTGAACAGGACAACACTGACAACACCTTATGAAAAGATAGTACTCAAAGACCTTCACTACTCGGACCAAGGGATTAAAAGCCATATTGACTTTATGGTAACACGTTTAGACCGTTTTGCCAGCCTTAATCGTGATTATAAACTCTCAGGTAAGACCTATCTGAACTACACACCGCAAAAGACGACGATAGAAGTAGATTCTAAAGAACTTGGCAGACTCACGTTTGAGCAAAAAAAGAAGGGCATCAAAGTAACAGGTAAAGCCCTGCCTATCGAAGAGATCATGAGTTTAACAGACCAACCTGTTATTATGAAAGGTGATCTGGATTACGACCTTCGGTATTCATCATCTTCTATTAAAGCAACTGTCACATCAAACGAGCTGAGCGGCTATGGTGATCTATATACATCGATTCGTCCATTTTCGCTCGATTACAGCACCTCATTAAAGAAAAATGGCGATCGCTACCAAGGGCATTCCGTCGTCAAAACAGAAAATGAGACCATCACAGTTGCCAATGCTGTTGCGGACCTTACTAAAAAACAGTTTTATAGCAATTTTCTACTCGATATCAAAGCACTTGACAAAAGCACATTGATCTTGCCTAAAGAGCTTAAAGGACCTTTACGCATCCATGGTACTTTCAAGCAAAACAAGGTGCAGTATCTCACCCTCGACCTAATCGACTTTCAACTGCCAAAAGAGTGGCATCAAAAGCTCGACAAAAATGCCACCTCCCATCTAGAGACCAATGCGACACTGAAAGCCTACAATGACAAAGGGCTTCTCAACATATATGCCGACATCAACAATAAACTGCTTCGATTAAAACTGCATGACAGCCAGTTTGACATCAAATCAGGCGCTTTTGCGCTTAATAGTGAGCTCAAAACGGACCTTTGGCTAAAAGACACCATCATATCAGCCACAGGAGAGTACAAAACAGATCATCTTCATCTCTCAGATACAAATATAAGTACCGCTCACGAAGTGATCTCTCTACACGATCTGCACTATACACTCAGCGATCAAAACCTCACTACCAGTTATAAACTAAAGCTAAAAGAGTATCCAGAGGCACCCTATCAAGGTACAGCTGAGATACATGGCCGCGTAATTACCAAACCCAAGCTCTACGCCACTATGAAAAGTGACTCCTTAGGCGGTGATCTTAATGCTTACGTCACCGATAAAAAACTGAGTATAAAAGCAAAAGATCTCTCCATTGTCAAACTAATCGCCTTTAGCGGACAAGACGTGCCTATAACGCAAGGCAGGCTCAATGCAATGGTATCGATCAGCTCCCCTTCACTGCTGGAGGGTAATGTCTCAACTATGACTGGTTACAGCGACATCAAAGTGAATGACATGCTGCTTGAGGGTGTGGCTATCGATGATTCACTAAAGACGTTACGAGAGTCACAAGACCTCAATCTCTTTCAAGGCAGCTTCTCCGAACTGCCGGTTGTCCGCTCAATTAAAAACATTCCATCCGACCTGAGAGGCAAAGAGGCAAACAGCACACACTTCAGAGAGATGCGTTTTTTAACGGACATCAATAACTCTATCATCCATTGTAAAGATTGTGCTATAGCGACAGATGAGAACTTAATCGCAATTCAAGGTGATATCAATATGAGCTCACAGCGTTTTGAGAACTTCTATGTCGGCCTACTGTTCCCAACAAACTGTGCTTATTTCATTCAACAGGTCGAAGGTAACCTAAGTGAACCTCAGGTGCAATTGGCTGCTGCAGGTTTTCATGTTATCACCGGGGCATCTAAATCTATCATTGGAAATTTGGGCAGTGTGGTTGATCTTGGAGCTGACATTGTTAAGGGAACTGGTTCTGTTGTCGGTGATGTGGTGAGTTATGTACCAGTAGTTGGAGAGAGAACCGATAAAGCACTGACCCGTGTAACCGATGCGCCAAAAGATATCACCGGTAAAGTTACTGAGTGTACACCTTTTTATACCGGTACGGTTAAACACCCTAAACAAGTACGTAAAAGCAGAATCAAAAAGATAGAAGAGAAGATAGAAAGAAGACAGGCAGATAGAAAAGAAAAAACTAAGTAGCTTAGAATCTGCCACCTTTTATCTTACCACCCTCTTTCCCAACCAAGTTATCCATTATCAACAGCTTTGGCTGCCAACTGCTTTGTATGCAGTGATCTCTTCGCTCAGTGGTCGTTGATAGTTCATACTTGATCACAGTATTGTTTTGATCAAGACTATCCTCTAAAGCAGTCAATACTTTGTCGTCAAAACCATATACCAGTTTCAGCGACTTTTTTGATGCCGTCAGTGCCAACAGGTTTAACGCTGATCTGTCTTTGTCTCTCAACGTCACACGGTAGAGAGTGAGATTACCATAGCGTTTACGCACTTCAACACTATACGCGTTAAAGATAAGATCAATAGATCGTTTATACGCATAGTTAAACCGGTAACCGCCAGCTGTTCTAATATCTTCATAAACAATGCAGCGGTTATCATCAACAGCAATAATATTTTGATCGATATAAACTGAACTCATGTTGATTCTTGTAGTCTCGATGGCAGGGGTCCTAACCTCTACAGTCGTTTTATCATTAGAGATAATCAGTTGATTATCATCTTTCATTTGTATCGTTGAGTTGGAGCACCCGGAGACGATCAAAAGTGTTATTGCGGTTAAAAAGCAGATGAACACTTGCATCTGTCTCTCCTCTAAAAAATGAACATCTGTTATTTTAGCGTATACCTATATTCTCTTTTTGTTCACCTCATTTCTACATCCTTAAAACAGGTCTAAAAAGTACAATATTTCATATTCAACAACCCATTCAAGCCCCTATTTATTGGGCTTTACTTATATGAACAACTGTTCACTAGTCTTACATGGTTTACACCCTGATATGAACACTTGTTCACCTACTGTTAAGCATAAGTTAACAACTGTTCATATATAGTTATACGACATATTAACAACTGTTCACCTGAGGAAATCATGCAAGAAAGCGGTAGTGGTAAAAACACTAAAAATCTTATATTAAAAGCCAGTATGGAGCTCTTCTCGGAGTATGGTTACAAGGCTGCATCGGTACGTAAGATCGCAGCTAAAGTAGGCATACGCGAGAGTGCGCTCTATAACCACTTTACCAACAAAGAAGAGATCTTCAAAGCCGTTGCAGCCACCCTATTCTCCACCCCTACATCAGCCGCACAGAACGAGAAAAGCATCGCTGAACGTGCTAAAGACGGCAAAAAGTTTCTCTTCTCTTTTATCGTTGGCTACAAACTGATGACCTTCGATGCTAAGAATGAACGCCTCTTTCGTATCTTGATGATAGAACTACTACAGAACAAGACCATCAGAGACAGTTTTAAAAGCGAATTCCACAACAACAACATCAAAATGCTCTCTGAAGCCTTCTTTGTGATGATGCAAGAGGACATCATCCGCTCAGGTGACCCTAAATTGATGGCTAACGAGTTCCTGAGCCCTCTTTTCTACATCAGGCTACAGGTAACCCTACTTCGCATCGATAATGAGCCTACAACGGCTCTATCGACCCAATTTGAGAAGCATTTGGACTTCTTCTGGGAAAGTGTTGCAATTTAGTCCATGACAATGCGATTCTCACTCTTAATCTCATTAACATTGACTACATTCATTTTGACAGCTTGCAATAAACCATCACAACCACCACTTACTACCGTACCGACGGTCGATCTAGAGCGCTACAGCGGCGCATGGAA
>JAUWLG010000013.1 GCA_030613795.1 Helicobacteraceae bacterium | reverse complement strand
AAAAAAAGTTTTTTCATGAAAAGTCCTAAATGAAGAGTAATCATATAATCAATGTAACAATAAATTAAGTTCGGCATAATAGCCGACGTGAGCATCACGCTGAGTGAAACCCAGTGTTAACGCAGTGAAAGGAATTACTTCCTTTCGCGTTATTAAGATTGCTTCTCGCGCAGTTTGATGTGCAGGTCACGAAGTTGTGTGTTGTCCACTTCACTTGGCGCCTCAGTCAAGATACAAGATGCTTTCTGTGTTTTAGGGAAAGCGATAACGTCACGGATACTGTCTTTTTTCGTCAACAGCATCATAAAACGGTCAAAGCCTAGAGCAAAACCACCATGTGGAGGCGCACCGAACTTAAGCGCGTCAAGCAAGAAGCCGAATTTCGATTGTGCCTCTTCTTCTTCGATACCAAGCAGTTCGAAGATCTTCTCTTGAATGTCCGGTTTATGAATACGGATAGACCCGCCGCCAAGCTCTGTACCGTTTAATACAATGTCGTAGGCTATTGACTCAATGTCATCAATATGTTCATGGTTAAAATCTACCGGCATCGTGAATGGGTGGTGAAGTGCTTTTACTCGACCATCTTCGATCTCAAACATTGGGAAGTCAACAACCCACAAGAACTCGAACTTGTCCGGATCGATAAGGTTCATCTTCTCATGCTCAGCAATGAAGATTCTAAAACGACCCATGTAGTCCCATACGGTTTTTTTATCGCCTGCACCAAAGAAGACAACATCGCCCACTTCAAGTTCAGTACGTTCAATAATAAGCTGAATGTCCTCTTCTGAGAAGAATTTTGTCAATGGACCTTTAAGACCATCTTCTTTCATCTGGAAGTAACCAAGACCGTGCGCACCGAACTTGCGAACATAATCTTCAAAAGACTTCATCTCACGTTTAGAGAAGATAAGGTCAGCACCCGGAACACGAAGCGCTTTAATACGGTTCATCTTAGGATTTTTAGCTATATCAGTAAAGATCGCATTGTCACAACGCTCAAAGATGTCGATTACGTCGACCATCTTAAGATCGTAGCGCATGTCAGGCTTGTCTGAACCATAGAACTCCATTGCGTCCATGTGCTTCATGCGTGGGAAAGGTGTTTGAACAGTGTGTCCACATGCTTCGAACATGTCAACAAGAAGTGTCTCAGCAACACTGATCACATCTTCCTGGTCACAGAAGCTCATCTCGACATCTATCTGGGTGAATTCCGGCTGACGGTCAGCACGCAAGTCTTCGTCACGGAAACATTTAGCGATCTGAAAGTAACGGTCAAACCCGCCCACCATAAGAAGCTGTTTGAAAAGCTGCGGTGACTGTGGAAGCGCATAGAACTCACCATCGTGTACACGTGACGGTACAAGGTAGTCACGTGCGCCTTCTGGCGTAGACTTGGTAAGGATCGGTGTCTCTACTTCAAGAAAGCCTAGTTTGTCTAGAGAGTTACGTGCAGCGATAGCCGCTTTTGAACGCAGACGGAATGTCTCATAAGAACTTGGTGCACGAAGATCAAGGTAACGGTATTTTAGTTTTGTCTCTTCACCGACTTTTTCGTCACCGATCACAAACGGCATAGGCGCAGAGCGATTTTCAATGATCAGTTCATCAACAACGATCTCAATAGAACCTGTCTTAAGACGCGGATTAGCCAAGCCTTCTCCACGAGCACGAACCGTTCCCTTAATAAGAAGAACAAACTCATCACGGACTTCATTAGCCGTTTTATGTGCTTGAACATTGTCGGCAGGATCACAAACGAGCTGGATCAGTCCACTTTTGTCACGTAGATCGATAAATATGATCCCGCCGTGGTCACGATGGTTGTTTGCCCAACCGGCAAGCTCGATCTTTTCACCAATATTTTTTTCACTTAAATCTGTACAGTAATGACTTCTCACCGAGAAAATCCTTTTAGGGCGTAAACATACCCGTAATATTTTTCGCGATTATAGCTAAAAGTGTTTAAGAAAATGGTTGTAGCTGCCTTGTAAACGACATATTTTCAACTCTCTTTACAAGAATTTGCTATAATCAACCTACTAAAAAGGAAAGGTATGCCATTTTGAAAGCATTGACGATCAAGAGCATAGGTGTTCTTTTACGCCCATCCACACCAGAACTGAAAGATAAGTTCTTTCAGATCAAAGAGATCTTTGAGTCTCATAACATTAACGTTATCATCGACACCGTAAGCGGCGGCATGATCGATGTAATGGGTCAGGAGTTTGACATCATGTGTGAGAGTGTTGACATGTTAGTCACGCTTGGAGGCGACGGCACACTTATCTCCGCAGTAAGGCGTTCAAACCGATATAAAGTCCCTGTACTTGGCGTACACGCGGGAAAGCTTGGCTTTCTTGCCGACTTTGACATAGACGAACTTGATGCCTTTATCCCTAAACTGAAAAGCGGCGATTTCCGCATCGATAAGCGTGCAATGCTGCAAGCGAGTATACACTCTAAAGGTGAAGTAAAAGAGGTGGTTGCCTTTAATGACATCGTTATGACACGTCCATCTATTTCTAAGATGATCCACCTTGAGACCTATGTTGATGGCAGGTCTTTCAACACCTATTATGGTGACGGGGTCATCGTCTCAACACCGACAGGCTCAACAGCGTACAACTTGTCATGCGGCGGTCCGGTACTTTTTCCTCTTACGCAGGTCTTTGTCATTACACCGATCTCGCCGCACTCCCTGACACAGCGTCCGGTCGTGCTCCCGGGGCAGTATGAGATCGAGGTGAAAACACCCGACAAAAGTGCTTTAGCGGTTATTGACGGACAAGATATGTACGAATTTGGCGAAGATGACATCATCAAGATCCGTCTTGCCAAAGAGTCGGCTCGTCTTATCCACCGTAAAGAGTTCAATTACTTTGATGTACTCAAAGAGAAGTTAAGCTGGGGTGAGTAATGTTGCTTTGCAACCGTGAATGGGAAATGATTAATGGTAAATGGGATTTGGTAATTAAAGTATGATAGAACATTTTTATATGAAAAACTGTTTGACCTTTAAAGAGGTTGAGCTTGAACTGAACAGTGGACTGATCGTCTTTTCCGGTCCCAGCGGCAGCGGTAAGTCCGTGTTAATGCGCTCTATTTTAGGTTCTGTCGGTTTTGATGATGCCTTGGCGGAGGTGAGTGAGTCTTGTGTCAGCTGGCAGATAGATGAAGAGTCGACCGGATTTGAGAACGAAGAGAGTAATATCTTTAAGCAGGTCAAAAAAGAGAAGGTGCGTTACTTCTTAAACGCGCAAAGTATCTCCAAAAAAGCCTTGAACAAGGTCTCTAGGGGTCATATGAGACTGCTCAGCCTTAAAGATTACAGTGATTTTGAACAAGCAAATATGCTGAGTGTCCTTGACCAGCAGGTAAGCAAAAAAGAGCCTAACCACTTAGAGACTCTCGACATCTACAGAAATGAATACTACACCTATCAAAAAGCCAAACATGAACTTGAACTGCTTTTAGCCCAAGAGAAACGAATGCAAGAGCATAAAGAGTTCGCTGAATTCGAGTTGGCAAAGATAGACGGTATCAACCCGCAAGCGGGTGAGTATGAAGAGCTTTTAGAGATCAAACGCACCCTTTCACAAAAAGAGAAAGCCGAAGAGAAGATCACACTTGCAGAGTCGATCTTTGACCATGAACATCTTGTCTCTGAGGCTCTTTTATCACTCGACATCGACAGCGCTTTTTTCGATGACACTATGAATGAACTGCGCACGCAATTTGATGAGGCAAGGACAGCGTTTCAAGAGCTGGACAATGAAGATATCGAATCGGTACTAAACCGCTTAGAAGAGCTCTCTGAACTTAAACACCGTTACGGGTCCATTGAAGAGGCCCTTCAGTACCGTGAAGAGAAGGCTAAAGAGATAGAGAAGTATGAAAACTTTGACTTTGAGAAAGAACGATTAAACAAAGAGGTAGACAGACTTTTTAACGATCTGGTGGAACTTGCCCGCGATATCTCGCTTAAACGTACCGAAGCACTTTATGACTTTAATGAAGCTATCAACAGTTACCTTAAACAGCTCTACCTAAGCGGTGCAGAACTATGTCTTAACCATGGTGACTACAACGTTACAGGTCAAGACATTCTGGACTTTAACCTTAAAGGCGCTCCTTTAGACAAAGTAAGTGCCGGTGAATTCAACCGTCTGCGTCTAGCCCTTTTAGCCGTGCAGTCTGAATCGATGCAGGGTCAAGGCGGTGTCTTGATGCTCGATGAGATCGATGCCAACCTCAGTGGTGAAGAGTCTATGAGTGTTGCACGGGTACTCAGACAGCTCTCTAAACACTTTCAGATCTTTGTCATCTCACATCAGCCTCAACTCACTTCTATGGGTGAACAGCACTTTATTGTCGAAAAAGATAATGAGAGTACTGTACGTGAACTCTCTCTTAATGAACGCATCGAAGAGATCGCACGGATGATCAGTGGTGAAACGGTTACGACAGAAGCAAAAAACTTTGCGAAAGAGTTGCTTGAGAGTGCATCCTAATGTGCCTGATCATAGCCTTTATAGCCATTGTTTACGCTATTTCAGCCTTCAATGCGGGTCAAGTCGCCTCAGGTTCCGTAGCGCTAGTTGTAGCGCTCTTTTTTGTAGGATTGTTGATCAAAAATATTATGGATGTTAAAAAAATGCGAAACGATAAAAACAAGGAAGAATCTTGATCATAGATACCCATATACATCTGGATGACGAACGTTACAGAGAGGACCTAGGTGATGTGTTAGAACGTGCAAAGCAGGGTGGTGTAGAACGCTACATTATTCCTGGTGCGGACATTACAACCTTGGAGCGTGCTGTTGAGTTAGCCGAACAGTATGCGTCTATCTACTTTTCAGTCGGTATCCACCCCTATGATAAAGAGCAGTATGATGAAGCTGCATTAGAGCGTTACATCAACCATCCTAAATGTGTCGCTGTCGGCGAGTGCGGTTTGGACTATTTTCGTCTAGAAGGTTCAGACGAAGAGAAAGCAGATGAAAAAGCAGCGCAAAAAGAGGTCTTTGTTGCCCAAATCGCCTTAGCCAAACGCTACAACAAGCCTTTGATCATTCATATACGTGACGCCAGCCATGACTCGAAGATGATTCTTTTAGATAACGGTGCAGATGAAGTAGGGGGTGTTTTGCACTGCTATAATGCCGATGAAGAGCTCTTATCACTTGCAGATCAGAACTTCTATTTTGGTATTGGCGGTGTCATAACATTCAAAAATGCCAGAAAACTGCTCAATGTATTGCCAAAGATCCCGCAAGATAAACTGATCATTGAGACGGACGGACCGTACCTCACACCACATCCTCATCGCGGTAAGCGTAATGAACCGCTCTACACCACTTTAGTAAGAGACAAAATGGCTGAACTTTTAGAGTTAGATGGCGCAATTATTGAGGATTTAACCACTACTAATGCGCAAAAATTGTTTAATATTTCATAATATCACAATTATTTAGAAACATTTCATTATAAACACCAACTCGAGATAGCTAAAACAGTTGTTTCTAGGGCTCTTTTGGCTATAATAAAGAGCTTATACAGGGGTTTTTATTTGAAATACAGTTTATCTTTATTCCTTCTGCTTTTACCGAACCTTCTTTTTGGCGGTTTAGAATTTGAAAGCAACCACAACAAACAGATCATGCTCTTAGGTGCATTTGATGTGGAACCTAACTACATTCATGATGAGCACCTGAACACTATGCTTCAGTCAAAAAAGTCCCCTAAAGCTTATAAACATTACTATAACTCTATGCAGAGTGCTCGTCTCTACATCCCTACCATTAAAAAGATCCTTTATAAAGCAGAAGTACCACCTGAGTTTATCTACCTAGCCATGGCTGAATCCTCGTTTATAACAAAAGCTCTTTCCAAAAAAAGTGCGGCTGGAATATGGCAGTTTATGCCGGCAACTGGGCGTCAATACGGTCTGCATATTGATGATTACCTCGATGAGAGACGTGATCCTGTCAAGTCGACTGAGGCTGCCGCAAGGTATCTCTCATCACTGCATAAACGATTCGGCAAGTGGTACTTGGCTGCTATGGCGTATAACTGTGGCGAGGGGTGCGTTTTAAGAGCAATTGACAAGGCTGACGGCAACGACGATGTCTTTACCCTTTTGGACGAAGATAAAAAGTACCTTCCAAAAGAGACGCGCAACTATCTTCGTAAGATCCTCTCATTTGGCCTGATGGGCATCGATGAAAATGACATGAGCAGCAGTGGATACAGCTACTTGATGAACCGTGCCAATCATAACTCTATTGCGACCATAACACTCCCTAAAGGCGAAAAGATCAGTCGTGTGGCTGACATACTCAATATCGACAAAGAAGAGATGCAAAAACTTAATAGACATCTCACCTACGATTTTGTACCGCCATTTTCTAAAAACTGTGACGTCTATATTCCCTACAACAAACTTAACCGATTCAAGCAAGACTACAAACCTTGCGACCTGAATAAGATATATCTTGTACATATTGTCAAACCAGGTGAGAACCTCTCACGTATCGGGGCTAAATACAAGGTACCCTACAAGATAATAAAAGAGTTTAACCACCTTAAGTCAAATTATCTTCGTGTAAGCCAAAAGCTTATTATTCCAACAACACCGACACTTATAAATAAATACAAGTTCAAATATGCAAAAAATAGTTATGTCGTTCGTCCTGGTGACAACCTTACCAGTATTGCCAAACGCTACAAGATCAGTGTAAAAAAGCTCAAATCACTCAATGACAAAAAAAGCGATGTCATCCATGCCAGTGAAAAACTGATCGTACCGCCATTACCACTGCACAAAAACGCGTATGTCGTTAAGTCCGGTGACAACCTTAGTACTATTGCCAAACGTTACAAGGTCAGTGTTAGAACACTCAAAGCAAGAAACAACAAACACTCTGACGTAATCAGAATTGGAGAGAAACTGCGTGTATATTAAACTAATTTCAATCGCATTAGTCGGCGTTATGATTGCCGGTTGTAGTACTCGTGGTGTTAAAAGTCATAGTTCCAAAAAAACAACCAGCAGCTCAACAAAAAGTTATACAAGTTCGGGTTCCAAAAAAGATGGCTCTTATGTTCATCCTACAATGCGCCCATATACTGTGTTTGGAAAGCGCTATTACCCGACTAAAGTCAGAGTAGGTGAGAAATTTACCGGTATCTCAAGCTGGTACGGTCCCGACTTTGACGGCAAGGCCACCTCAAGCGGTGAGATCTACGACATGCATGCATTAACCGCTGCGCATAAGACTCTGCCGATGAACACAATTGTCAAAGTAACAAATCGTGATAACGGTAAAAGTGTTGTTGTACGGATCAATGACAGAGGTCCATTTGTAGGTACACGTATCATTGACCTCTCAAACAAAGCGGCCCATAAGATCGACATGGTTAAAAAGGGAACGGCCAATGTACGCCTTGAGGTTATCGGATTTAAAGATAAAAAAGCAAAAAAAATGGGTTCTAAACAAGCCTTTAACAAAGACACTCAAGGGGTGTTGACTTATGAGACGTATGCGATACAGATAGGTTCGTTCTCTAAGGTTGATGGTGCACTTAAGACCCAAGAAGAGTATGACGGCTATAGAGGCTACCGTACCATCATCAAAGATACAGAGTATAATGATAAAAGAGTTTTTCGTGTCTGGCTAAGCGGTTTTAAGTCTGAGGCAGAGGCACGTGACTTTAAAGCCGATTCACCTTTTGAAAATGCATTTATAGTTGGAGAATAAAATATGATATCAAAACAGAGAACGACAAAAGAGACAGAGATCTCAGTAGAGCTTGATCTTAACGGTTCAGGTAAAAGCACTGTTAACACAGGTGTCGGCTTTTTTGACCACATGCTGGAGGCTTTTAGCAAACATGCGCTGATCGACCTTAATGTCAGCTGCAAAGGTGACACGCATATCGATGATCACCACAGTGTTGAAGATGTCGGTATTGTTATTGGTCAAGCCTTGGCAGAAGCGATCTACCCGATAGAAAAGGTGGAGCGTTTTGGTAATGCTACTGTTGTTATGGATGAGACAGCTGTCGAGTGCGACATGGACCTTAGCGGACGTCCGTACTTGCACTACGAAGTCGATGTTAACGGTAAAGTCGGAAGCTTTGACACGGAACTTGCTGAAGAGTTTTTCCACGCTGTTGTATTAAATGCACGCATCACCACGCACATCGTTATGAAGCGCGGACGCAACAAACACCACATCTTAGAAGCTTCGTTTAAAGCCTTTGCTGTTGCACTGCGCCGAGCTACGGCTAAAAATGAGCGTACAGGGATTCCGAGTACTAAGGGTGTGCTGTGATCGATCTGATTATCTTGGATGTAGACGGCTGCCTGACTGACGGCAATATCATCTACTCCAACTCCGGTGACGAGACCAAAGCTTTTAATGTCAAAGACGGTCTAGCGATCAGCTCTTGGGTAAGACTGGGCCATCAAGCTGCCATCATCACAGGGCGCCATTCAAAACTGCTGCAAAGACGTGCCAATGAGCTTGGCATTGCACATGTGCACCAAGGTGTTAAAGATAAGGCAGCACAGCTTAATTATCTCAGTGAAAAGTTGAATATCCCACTACGAAACATAGCGGCTATCGGTGATGACCTTAATGATTACAAGATGCTCTCTATGGTGGGTCTCTCTTTTACACCGCATGATGGATCAGGACATATCCAGGCAATTGTAAATAAGGTATGTGAGGCAAAAGGAGGCGAAGGCGCTGTTCGTGAGATGATCGAAGAGCTTTTTGTGATCAATGATGAAGTCGGTGAATTTTTAGCGTTATGGCAATAAATGCAAACTATTTTTTTATTGTTATTGCCTTAATATTGGCATCAATACTTCTATTTATTCAACCTGTGCCGATCAAAAGTACAATAAAAGATAATGCTGAGATCGCAGAGCTGGAACTTCGCAACTTCACCCTTTATGAAATAGGTGTTGATGGCCTTAAAGACATTTTGATCGGTCATTATGGATTTCGTTACACTGATCGTATAGAAGTTGAGGAAATTGATTATACTGATAGCACAGGAAAACAACGAAACAACCTGCAGGCAGACTTTGGGATCTATAACAACAAAGACCTTATCACCCTTAAAGGCAATGTCCGTTACTATCGCGAGGATGGTATGAAGTTCAGATCCAACAAAGCAGTCATCAACCAAGTTAATGAAACTATTACGGCTGTCGGTCCTTTTACAATGGATAGACAAGCAGACAATGTTGTTGGAACAGATCTTTTTTATGACAGTAAAAATGGCTTGATCAAGGCCAAAGATGTCACAGGTTTTTTTACTTTAACTGAATAAGGAATAGCATTTGAAACATTTTTATCTATTAACATTTTTTTTACTTATTTCTGTGCAAGCGGAGCAGCTGAAGGTTGTTGCCAAAAGCTTTCATGGTGATGAAAAGAGCGGTATTACTTTCTTTAAGTGTGATGTTAAGATCACCAAAGTTTCAGATAAGTTAAATGCAGACACCGTGACAATCTACACCAATGCAAAGCGCAGGCCGACCAAATATGTTGCAAAAGGGAACGTCTCTTTTTTTATTAAAACAGAGAACAATTCGATCTATAAAGGCACAGCCGGCAAAGCTGTTTTTGTTCCTGCAAAAAAAGAGTACCACTTTTATGAGAATGTGCATATAGCCCAGATCGACGAGAAAAAAGAGATCATTGGCGAAGAGGTCATCATTAGCACGGTTGAAGGCAAAGCTCGTGCTAAAGGGGGCGATAGAAAGCCTGTCATCATGACCTTTGAGATCGAAGAGGAAGAGGATAAAAAATGATCGAGATCATTAATTCGACGTTTATGACATCTGCACCAAATGTTCAAGCTGCACCGGAGAACGAGTACCTAAACGAAGTCGTCTTTATGGCCCGTTCCAATGTAGGTAAATCTTCGCTTCTTAATGCCTTGAGCAATCGCAAAAGCTTGGCAAAGGTCTCTTCAACACCCGGTAAGACACGTCTGATCAACTTTTTTGATGTCACCTTTATAGATCGTGACAACGAAGAGAGAATGGAAGCAAAGTTTGTTGACCTTCCTGGTTTTGGTTATGCAAAGGTCTCTAAGTCGATCAAGTCAGATTGGGAAAAAAACCTAACAGATTTCATCGCACAGCGTAAACAGATCAAGATCTTTTTACATCTTATAGACTGTCGTCACCCCAATCTTGAGATTGACCAATCTGTTGCTGAGTACCTTGATCAGGTCTGTCGTGAAGACCAGGTCATCGTACGCGTCTTTACGAAGATCGACAAACTCAACCAGAAAGAGCAGGGCAAACTGTTG
Organism: Helicobacteraceae bacterium; assembly: GCA_030613795.1. Lineage (GTDB taxonomy): Bacteria > Campylobacterota > Campylobacteria > Campylobacterales > Sulfurimonadaceae > Sulfonitrofixus. The sequence goes on along the minus strand of JAUWLG010000013.1, from coordinate 2,890 downwards.
CGTGACTTTCCAGGTGCAATTTTAGTCTCTAGCTCTAAAAAACGCGGAATCCACAAACTCATCTCTATCATCCACAGCACTTTACATGAGGATATTGAGGATCAAGATGAATCTTGAGTATCGTAAAGCAACACTGCTGGACATCCCGGCTATGCAAGTCTTAGTCGAACCGGAGGTCGAGAGTGGTGTTATCTTAAAACGTGACAACGATGAAGTCGCAACCAACATCCGCTCTTACCAGCTTGCATTTAATGAAGATAAACTGGTTGGTTTTTGTGCACTTCATGTGCATACAACGACCTTGGCTGAAGTCCGTTCACTTGTCGTAGATGATGCTGTAAGAGGCAGCGGTGTTGGTTCCAGCCTGGTCAGACACGCCTTGGTTGAGGCAAAAGTGTTAGGATTAAAAGAGGTTCTGGCACTCACCTACCAACAAGCCTTTTTTGAACATCTTGGCTTCAAAGAAATCCCTAAAGAGTCTCTGCCTGAACATAAGATCTGGGCTGATTGTATAAACTGTAAACATTTTCCAATATGCAACGAAGTATCACTTATCCATTCTATATAAAAGCGATAACGCTTTTTCTTCTCTATCTTTTGTATGAGAGCCTTAGCAATATCTACCTCTTTTTGCCGCCGCTTTTTGGTGTACTTTTTTTCTATTTCATTCGCTCATTGGACAAACAGGACATCTCTCTGCTGCTTCTTGTTGTGGCCTTGTCACTGGTGTATGAAGCAGATAAAGGGTATCTCTTTTTAAGCTCTCTGGTCTATTTCTCTTTTGTCTACAGGTTCATCCTTCCTAAAATTGAGCAGGTGATCGAATGCAGACGTTGTCTCCATTTTATATACATTGTATTGGCATATATTGGCTTTTGGCTCTTTTCGCTACTGCTGCAGCAGGTGTTTTTGTTGGAGTTGGCCACTCTAGATTGGCATGTTGTCTGGTACATCCTTTTTGAGTTTTTATTGATAGGACTGCTATGAGAACGCGTCTACTCATCTCCTTTTTCACTGTTATGTGGATATCGCTACTTATACGTGTCTTTTATCTCTCTGTACAGTCTAACACATACTACTCGACGCTCTCTTCGCATAACACCATTAAAACTGAGAAAATTGCGCCTGTACGCGGTGAGATCCACGACCGTGACGGCAGACCTGTCGCCATCAACAAACTTGGGTTTTCGATCAAACTGCAACCGCATCTTAAGAAAAAAGGTGAGTCTAATGAACTCGATGAGACCATCGATCTTCTGATCAGTTATCTTCCTGAGCTAAATGCTACCAAGATCCGTAAACGTTATATACGTAATGACTCCTACTATAACCATAATGACATTCGTGTCGTTGACTTTATAACGTACGAAAAGATCATGCCTGTCTACTCACCGTTGCACCTTAATGATCATATCTTGGTTATCCCTGCACCTAAACGTCACTACCCTTATAATAATTTAGCCGCACATATTATCGGATACGTTGCCAGGGCCAATAAAAAAGATGTGGAACGTGACGAACTTGCTAAGCTGATCGGTTCAACGGGTAAGAGTGGGGTGGAAAAATACTACAACACCTATTTAGAGGGTTTAGCCGGTGAGCGCAAGGTGAAGGTGAGTGCGCAAAATGAGGTTATCGACGTGTTAAGCCACTCTAAGGCGATCGAAAACCGTAACCTCACCCTCACACTCGATATGCGTCTGCAACAGTACATCAGTGAACGTTTTGATGCTAGAGCAGGGGCGGTCGTAGTTATGGGCATCAATGGTGAGATCTTAGCAGCAGCCAGTTTTCCGGAGTATGACCTTAATACATTTGTCTCCGGGATCTCATCAAAACGTTGGAAAGAGCTCATTGAGAACATTGACACGCCGTTTACCAATAAACTAATCAATGGACTTTACCCACCAGGATCAACTATAAAAACAGGTCTTGGCCTTGTCTATCTTAGCTCTGGGATCAGTCAATGGTGGAACGTTGACTGTAAAGGGACAATGAAACTGGGTAAGCGTAACTTTCGCTGCTGGAAACATGCTGGTCACGGTACAACAGACATTCGCAAGGCGATTCGAGAGAGTTGTGATGACTACTTCTATAAAGGAAGTCTAAAAGTCGGTATTGCAGACATGAGTTTTGGTCTAAAACAGTTTGGTTTGGGCAGCAAAACAGGTGTTGACCTGCCAAACGAATTCATCGGTACCGTACCAAGTCGTGAATGGAAACGAAAACGTTTTAATCAGCCTTGGTATATTGGTGAGACACTCAACAGCTCCATCGGGCAGGGGGACTTCCTGACTACACCGCTTCAGATCACGCAATTTACAGCCCTTATGGCTACTGGACGTCTAGTGACGCCTCATCTTGCTAAGAAGATAGGAGATGAAGAGTATGTGCCTGAGTATAGGGATGTCTTAACACCCGAACAGCACAAAAAACTGCCTATCATCCAGCAGGCGATGCGACAAGTCTGTCAGGCTAAAAAAGGGACTGCCGTTAACTTTATGCATGCAAAGATTCCCGTAGCCGGTAAAACAGGAACAGCGCAAGTGATCGGTATCTCACAAGAGGTCAAAGAGCGTATTAATGAAAGAGATATGAAGTACTACACCCGTTCTCATGCGTGGTTTACGACCTATGCACCGGCCAGAAACCCTCAATACATCGTGACTGTCCTTGTAGAACATGGCGGTCACGGTGGTGCTGCTGCCGGTGGTATGGTCTCTGATATCTATAATAAGTTGATTGAGTTGGAATATATTAAGAAATAGTGTCATTCCTAGCTGAGCCTAGGAATAGTTGAGAGAGTAGCTGCTGTGGCTACTTTTTAAACTTGTAAAAGTCCTTATTCAGATAGTCTGCAACATCTGTCACATCTTCATCGAACCAACCT
>JAUWLG010000049.1 GCA_030613795.1 Helicobacteraceae bacterium | reverse complement strand
CGCGGCATGGAAAAAGGTTTTCCGAAACGAAATTTCTGGTCATAGATCATCACGATCGGGTCATCTTTTTGCACATGTAAAGAGAAATTGATGGACTTTCTAAAACCGCTGATAAAGGCGCTCATGGCCCGTTTAGAGTGTGTTGCGTTATAAATTGCTGAAGATGGGTTACTCTGAATCGTAGTTGTAAATGAGAGGCGCTCTGAACTGTAAAGAACGGGTATGGCTTCAAAAGTGTATGTGTCGTTACTGTCTTTATAAATATGAAGTTGAAGCTCGTCAGTGATTGGAATAAGTACCTGTTCAATAGTCGCATTCTCATCTCTTAGAATCTGATACCGAACCCCGCTGTAGATCTCTTCTGTCAGTGTCTGATCATCATGATCAAGATTCCAATAGAGTGTTTTTGATGGCAGGTCATGTTTTCCTAAAAAACCGAGATAGGTCATGCCGCTGTCCCATCGCAGATAATCAACTCTTGCAGCACTTAATATAAGAGGGAATAATATCAGTAGAATCAGACGTTGCATACTCAAAAACTCCTCCCTCATTTTAATTTTTGTAGGGTAGCAAACTTTTGCTTACCAAGAGCTAATATTCCCCTTGCTGTGGTACTTTATAAATACAATTCTGTGTTTTCATTTCTTGCTTACTTTCTAAGGTTTCGACAAAGAAAAACTGAGCTATAATTGCTCAATATTTTTATACACTAAACATTAGGACAATTTGTGCAAAAATTTCTATTACTTTTTCTTTTCCCTCTCTTTTTATATGCGGCTGAACTTCACCTGCCCGTTCAATCTGTAAGCGACAACGCCAAAAGTGCAACCGTCAACGTCAAACAGATCGCCAAAGGTGTCCATGGTTTTGTCGTTCGTCATTTCACTAACGATCACAGCGTCATTGTTGCTGATGCCTTTGTCTCTGAGTTTGACGCTGCGGCAGGTGTTGCTACACTGACACTGTCTAAGTATGAAGGGCTAAAACAGAACTCTTTACCTGACGGAAACTGGCATGTACAAGTTGGTGATGAAGTCATCCTGGCCTTTGGCTATTCCCGTGCTCTTTTGCTTGCGCCAAATGATGACATCTATCACATCATCACCAAAAACATTCGTGGTGTTGAGTGGGTCCACCCTGATAACTTCGCTACCTATCTCTCTTACCATGCACATCCAACACCGTTTAAAGAGGATATCTCCGGTTACTGTACTTTAGCCGAAATAGGGCTTTTGTATACCTATGTCAACAACGCACTCTTCACACTTGACTGTCAGACAATGAGTCTTATACAGTTGACCCCCGTTGAGTTTGAAGAGAAAAGTGTCAAACTGCCATTTTATTCTCGCGTTGAAGAGATCGCTACTTCTTGGTGGGTCTGGGGAGCAGCCAGTCGCCCTTTAGAAGCGTATGATCCTCACTATTTAGAATTATTAGTAGAGTATAACAGCGAGTCAAAACCGCTATATAACTACATCAATAAACTTACTACATCTGAACAAAAACTGATCAAAAAATTCAAGATAGAGGAGTAACCATGTTAGACCATTCACATATTTACTTTTTTGACAAACTTTTAGACAAAGAGAATGTCTACAGCGACAAAGCGCATATGATCGCCTACTCTTACGATGCAACACGGGCTCACTTCGAACCCGATGCTGTTCTTTTCCCTAGAAATGAAGAGGATGTGAGCGCCATCATGACCTACTGTAATGAACATGGCATTATCATCGTTCCTCGCGGTGCCGGTTCAGGTTTTACCGGAGGTGCACTTCCAAGCAAGGGGGGAATTGTTCTCGCTTTTGAGAAGCATATGAACAAGATCTTGGAGATCGACATGGAGAACATGGTTGCCATCGTACAACCGGGTGTCATCAACATGGACCTTCAAAAAGCTGTCGAAGAGGTCGGTCTCTTCTACCCGCCGGATCCGGCAAGCCAAAACTACTCGACTATCGGTGGAAATGTCAATGAAAATGCCGGTGGAATGCGCGCGGCCAAATACGGGATCACCAAAGATTACGTTATGGCCATTCGTGCTGTTTTACCAAATGGCGACATCATCAAGGCCGGTAAACGCACCATCAAAGATGTTCCAGGCTATAACATCGCCGGTATCTTGATCGCTTCAGAGGGAACACTTGCCGTTACAACAGAAGTGACCCTGAGATTGCTCTCTAAACCTAAGATGACAAAAACTGCGATGGGTATTTTTGACACCGTAAACTCAGCGATGGAGGCCGTCTATAAAACAATGGCTTCAGGTGTCACTCCAGTGGCCATGGAGTTTTTAGACAACAAGACCATCCGTGCAGTAGAACAGACTTACAATAAAGGTCTGCCGGTAGAAGCAGGAGCGATCCTTGTGACTGATGTGGATGGTAACCTAGAGAGCGATCTGGACTTTCAACTTGCTCAGATCGAAAAGGTCTTTAGAGAGAACGGCTGTGACGATTTCGTGATCGCACAAAGTGAAGAAGAGGCAGCTGACCTATGGTTTGCACGTCGAAGAGCTTCTCAGGCACTCTCGGTTTATGGTAGCAAGAAGATCAATGAAGACGTCACAGTGCCGCGTGCAGTCCTGCCGCAGCTTCTAAAAGAGTTTGACAAGATCGCAGAAAAATACAACATCAACATCCCATGTTTCGGCCACACAGGCGATGGAAATGTCCACACCAATGTCATGGTTGACGGCAAAGACCCTGAACAGGTAAAGATCGGTTATGAAGCCATTGAAGAGGTCTTTCAAGCAACAATCGACCTCGGTGGCACCCTAAGTGGTGAACACGGCATCGGGCTAGCTAAAGCACCTTATATGAAGATGGCCTTTACCGATGAAGAGATGAACCTCTTTAAGACCATCAAAAAAGCCTTCGATCCTAACAACATCCTCAACCCAAACAAGATGGGACTTGACTAAGACTTTATCTTAAGTTTTTTGATTTTAAAGATGACGAAGCTCATCCTAGAAAGAAGGTCTCCGTCACAGGTGCTTTGCACATCTTGTCTTCATGGTGTTTCACACATCATAAAGTCGCGTCGGCTAAAAACAGAAAGCAGTTTCTGTTTTCTTTACGCTTTTGGCGGTTCCGAGCTTAAAAAAGCCAAGAAATTGGCTTTTTCTTAACAGCTCTCATATAAAGTTTTAGATTTAGTGTAGATTGTGCCAAACATCTGACCGATAGCGCACTGCTGTGCGTGGAGAGTCAGATTTTGGTGCAAGATGCGCTGAAGCTAGAACTTTAATTGTGCTACAATAGTTTATGCATCTAAGCCAAAGTATCAAACGCAATCATTACTATCGTCACACCCGTTTTTTTATAAAAAAACTTTTTGATGACGAGTTGACCTATTATGCGGCAAGTCTCAGTTTTTATACTATCTCAACCATTATTCCACTTCTCGTTATCGTCTTCTCACTTATTCCAAGACTAGAACGTTTTGATGAACACTATAGCGAGCTTAAAACGTTTATGATCGAGCATCTTCTTCCGGTTCAGACAGAAGCGATCACCGACTATATCGACACCTTTATCGAAAATTCGGCAGAACTGGGTATCATCAGTCTTACCATCACGCTCTTTATCTCTCTGCTCTTTTTCATCAACTTCTCTTACGTTGTCAACACTATTTTTAAAGCTAAAGACCACGGCTATCTTAAAACGATTGTCACCTATCTTCTGCTTATCATCTTTGTCCCTATCGGGCTACTGGTCTCTTTTTATCTGACCAACACCATTAACCAGTTTATCTACTCTTTCTCAAACAGTGATGTCGTCGAGGTCTCGACACTGCTGCCTTATATCATTGAGTGGACTCTCTTCTTTCTCATCTACAAGATCGCACCCAATGTCTATGTCTATTATAAGTCGGCAGCGATAAGTGCCTTTATAGCCATGTTTATATGGAGTATTTCCAAAGCCGTGTTCGTCCACTACATCTTCTTTGCAAAGGCGACAAGTACCATCTACGGACCGTTTGCGGTCACTGTCTTCGCTCTAACCTGGATCTATCTCTCATGGATCATCTTTGTTTATGGACTGCGGCTATGTTACTTGATAAACCGCAGTTACGGATACTCCAAAAGCCACCAAAAGCAGTAGATAAAGAACGTTCTTAGTATAGAGTGCACCCAAGGCTAAAACTCCATAAGGTATTAACCAAAGTAACGAGAGTGCGAAGTGTCTGCCATCTAATTCACTCACAAGAAAAAGATGTAATACCCCATCCATACTGTCGCCATAACCAATGAGATGTAAAAACAGTACCAACGGATAAAAGAGTGTAAATAAGATACTCCAGACAATAGAGAGAGGATGATAGAGACTGTAGTTTCCAAACAGTATCAAAGCTATCGGTGTCATCATCAGATAGACCCAAATCGGGACAGCAATAAAACTGACATATTTTGATAGTTCACTAAAATAACGCAGATACAAAAAGATAAAATAGACCCCACTGACAGAGAGCCAAAAACCCATAGAGAAAAAGAGCCTGGGCCAGAGAGACAGCAGTAGCACCAAGGTCATAAAAAGTGTCTGCATCGAGACGATCTTCAGCCCTCTGTCATGCAGCAGATAGCCCACTATTAACATGGCATAAGCACGCAGCAGTGAGGCAACATCTCCTAGAAACACCAAATACCCTCCTAGAGATAATGCCACTAAGAGAAACAGGTCCCTGTTACGATGACGATAGGGGAAAAAATGCTTTTGAACTTGAGTGTAAGGCAGACGTAACAAAGCAAAGAGGATAAAACTCAACACACCGAGGTGAAACCCGCTAATCGCAAGAAGGTGCGAAACACCTAACATTGAAAAACGATTTTGCAAAGCAGTACTGAGAGGCAGTGCAAAAAAGAGTGCCCCATATATCTGCGATACCTCTTGTTCTTTATGTATCGTATCTAACGCATTCCCAACTTCAAATGTTGATGCTTGTCGCCTAGAAATGGAGATGACACCTCCCTTAGTAGCAAACCCTTTGATGTATTCAAAAAAGCCAATGTACTTTGTCTTTACCCACACCTTGCTCTTATACCCTACAAGCTCTTTTAACGGTAACTTAGAGGTAATATAGAACTTCGCACCCTCCTCTGTTTGAAACTTTAAAACCTCATATCTTTTACCCTCTTTGCTTTTTGTATAGTGCTTTAATACATTGACCTCAATAACAGCATCATCAAATTGTGTCAATTTTGTATAGTGATAAAACTCAATAGATAGTGAAAAAAGCAGAAGTGTAAAAGAGAGTAGAAAAAAGTAGAAGTATTCACGTCCAACTAAAAGGGACGGCTTTATTATTATCACAACTATCCAATCTGAAAGAGTGAACAACTATAACATATTTAGTTTTATTTAGATATTTAATATTAGATAAAAAGATAGCAAAAAGCTCATCTTAACTCGATCGAAGGATTAAAAGTTTTAGATTTAGTGTAGATTGTGCCAAACTCAGACCGAAGGCGTACATCGGTACGTCGAGCGGGTCTGAGTTTGGTGCAAGATGCGCTGAAGCTAGAACTTTTAACTTTAAATTGTTGGCATTGAGACATTCATTGTTGCCGATGACGTGTCCACATTCTCATACGCCACCTCAACAGCATTATAAGCCGGTCTCTCCACAAACCGCGTCAACTTCTTCTGGAAGAGAAGTTTAACATGCCCGGTAGGTCCATTACGCTGTTTACCGATAATGATCTCAGCATCCTCTTCCTCTTTTTCAACATAAGTCGGAATAAACTCTTTACCCTCAGCCTTCGCCGCCTTTTCGCGCTCTTTTTCCTCTTTGTAGAGGTAGACGTCATCACGGTATACAAACATAATGATGTCCGCATCCTGCTCAATCGAACCCGACTCACGGATATCACTAAGCATCGGGCGTTTGTCGTTACGCGCTTCTAGTCCACGGTTAAGCTGGGAGAGGGCGACAATAGGCATCTCAAGCTCACGCGCAAGCATCTTAAGACCACGTGACATCTCACTGACCTCTAAGTGACGGTCTTTGTTACCCGTACCACTCATAATCTGGATGTAGTCCACTACACAGAGTTCGATTTCTGGATGTTTGCCTTTTAATTTACGCAGTTTTGAACGCAGCTGATTGATGTTCAGTGAACCATGATCGTCCACAAACAATTTAGTATGCTGCATCTGTTCAACTGCTGAGTTCAGACGTGACCACTGATCATCATTCAGATCACCTACACGCAGTTTTTGCAGGCCGATCGAGGTCTTAATACTCAAAAGACGAAGCATAAGCTGTTCAGCCGGCATCTCCAGAGAGAAAAAGGCGACACCTTTGCCTTTGTCTAAAAGGTTTTGAACGATGTTGAGTGCAAATGAGGTTTTACCCATAGCCGGTCTTGCCGCCAAGATAACAAGGTCCCCTTTACCAAAACCGGTCGTCATCTTGTTAAGCTCTTCAAAGCCGGTATCCACACCGACAAGTACCGTGTTGCCACGTGCCTTCATCTCGGCAATGTAGTTCATCGTCTCAAGTGTCACCTGGTCAGCATCTTTAAAGTCACTGGTCTGCGAGTCCTGGGTGATAGAGTAGAGTTTTTTCTCCACCATATCAACCACTTCACTGCTTGAAAGTTCCTCTTCGAGCGTCACACGCTTGATCTCGGTCGTCAGTGTCAAGAGGTGACGTTTAAGGGATTTGTCTTTGATCTCTCTGACATACGCCGCAGTGTTAGAGATAGGGTTTGCCGAGAGGATGTCCAACATCACAGCTTCATCGAACTTCTTCTTTTGGCTCAGCTCTTTTTTGATGAACTCTTCATCGATCGGCTCATCTCTATGAACTAACGCCGCAATTGCTTTATAGATATCTTGATGTGCCGGCAGATAAAAGTCATCTTCTTTTAAGATCGTTTCAAGATCATCGAACTGCGTCGGCTCAAAAATGATCGAACTAAGTATAGAACGCTCAAATGCTAAATTATATAAGCTCTCTTCCATTAGCTTTCCTTCTCTATTTTGTGCGCCATCTGTTCCACTTCTGTCACAAACCGCTCTACCAGGTCACCTTCGTCAAGGTTCGCCACGACCTCGCCTTTAACCATGACCAATCCTTTACCTTTACCGTAAGCGATAGCAACATCCGCATGGGCCGCTTCACCGATGGCATTGACCACACACCCCATTACTGAGACATTAAGCGGTGCTTTAATATGTTTGGTACGTTCTTCGATCTCACTGACGGCACTTACAAGGTCTGCTTCAATGCGCCCGCAGGTCGGACAAGAGATGATGTTCAATCCTTCTGCCATCGCACCGCTGTCTTTTAAGATAGCACGACCGACGTTGATCTCCTCTTCAAGCTCTCCTGTGATCGAGACACGCATCGTATCACCGATACCGTCAAGCAGCAGTGCTCCAAGCCCAATAGCACTTTTAATCGTTGCATGAAAGATCGTTCCCGCCTCGGTAACACCAAGATGGAAAGGGTACTCATTTTTAGGACGCAGCATTCTGTATGCATCAACGGTGCGCTGAACATCAGAGGCTTTCAAAGAGACCTTGATGTCACTAAAACCCAGATCTTCCAAAAATTTGATGTTGTACTCAGCTGAAGCGACCATCCCCTCTGCACTCTGTCCATACTTGTTTTCAAACTGCTTCTCTAACGAACCGGCATTGACCCCGATACGGATCGGGATGTTGCGTTCTTGACACGCTTTAACAATGTCTTTGACACGTGACTGCTCCCCAATGTTACCCGGATTGATACGGATACAGTCCACTACTTCCGCTGCAACAAGCGCCAGTTTATAGTTAAAGTGAATATCGGCAACAAGCGGTAGAGAGATCTGCTCTTTTATGCTTTTCAATGCCAAAGCATCTTGCATGTCCGGCACGGCTACACGGACAATATCACACCCTGCAAAATGCAAACGGTTGATCTGCTCCACTGTCGCCGCGACATCATGTGTCTGAGAGTAGGTCATAGACTGCACAGAGATAGGAGCATCCCCGCCGACAGCTACATCACCGACATATATTTTTTTAG
>JAUWLG010000303.1 GCA_030613795.1 Helicobacteraceae bacterium | reverse complement strand
TGGTTGTGCACACTCGATTATTGTACGTGAAGTACTAAATGCTACTAATGATGACTTGGTACTTTCAGCATCTACAGGTTGTCTTGAAGTATGTACGTCGGTTTACCCATATACATCTTGGGATGCATCTTGGATCCATATCGGTTTCGAAAATGGTTCAACTGCGGTAGCAGGTGCTGAAGCAATGCACAAAGCACTTGGTAACAAAGGCCGTCTAAAGCAGCCGGATCGTAACCCGAAATTTATCTCGTTTGCAGGTGATGGTGCCTCTTACGATATCGGTTTCCAGTGGATCTCTGGCTGTTTCGAGCGTGGGCACAACATGATGCACGTTGTTCTTGACAATGAAGTCTATGCTAACACGGGTGGTCAGCGTTCATCTTCAACACCTATCGGTTCATCGGCTACTACATCACCTGCTGGTCGTGTAAGTTACGGTGAGAAGAAAAACAAAAAAGATATGATGGCAATTATGGCTGCACACGGTGCACCATATGTTGCTCAGGTTTCTCCAAACAAATGGAAAAACATGGTTAAAGCTATCCAACACGGTATGGCTGTTGAAGGTCCAGTATTTATCAATGCTGTCTCTGCTTGTACTACTGAGTGGAAGTTCGATCCTGCTGATACAATGGCACTTCAAGACCTTGCAACAGACTCTCTAGTGTTCCCACTGTATGAGATCATTGACGGTACTGAACTAAACATCACTTACCGCCCTAAAAACGTTGTACCTGTTGAAGAGTATCTTGCAGCACAAGGGCGTTTCAAGCACCTCTTTAAAGATGAGTACAAGTACCTTATTAAAGAGTGGCAAGAGCGCGTAGACGCAAAATGGGACTATCTTCAAAGAAGAGAAGAAGCTAAAGTCTAGCTTCTTCCTTTTAGCTTCGGCGCATCTTGCACTGAAGTTCACCACTCGACGCACACCAGTGCGCTTTCGGGATCACTTCAGCACAATCTACACCAAATCAAAAACTTTGAACAAAGAAGAGAGATATTTATTTCTCCGTTTCAGATGAACTTCATCATCTTTTATAATCCAACATCCAACATCCAACAAGCTATTTCTTCGCTCTAAAATGAACCTCAAAACTTTTTTTACTGTCTGCTTTTACCGCCACTTTAAATGAGAGCATATTGCCGTTTTTCCAGCTGTATTTCTGTTTAGTGGAGACACTGTTCTGTCCATTTTCTCGTTTAGTAAACGGGACTAATAGCTCAATGGTTTTGGGCTCTTTTGAGCGGTTAGTAAGTTCATATGCGACTTTTGTATCGTTAAAGTAGCGGTCGCTGCTGTTGGAGAGAATTTTACTCTTAACAAGCAGATCGAAATTTTTGCCGAGTGTGACTTTGATCTCTTCGTGTTTAGGTGTATGGTTGATAGGACTTTCACCTAAAAGCAGAGTAGTCTCTCCCTCTTTGGAGTAGCTTCGTATGGTACCCATCGGCAGAGCTTTTTCTAAGGACTTGATCTCAAGGTATTGGGTGACGGGATGTTTCCGTTCGCCTTTAGAGTAGAAAGGAGAGTTCAACTGCGCTTCGTATTTTCGTGCAATAGGTATCTTTTTGATGTCAAGAAATTTGATCTGTGTATTTCCATTGTTGGCAAGGTGAACATTGAAAGGTATTTGGTAGAGATGATACCCTTCGTGTGACAGCTCTTTAACAGCAGCACTATCCATTTGTGCCATAGCGGCCTTTGCCATGTAGCGTCTATTGACAGGAACGACAGCACGGTTAATATCACCGGCAAGTACTGTTAGTTTAGTATTGTCAAAGGCTTTACCGCTGCGGTTGTCAATAGTGATCCATCCGCTTAGATCAGCATGGTTGTTACTAAGGTTTAACACATAGTTGCTTTTCCAAGAGATGTTGTTTATGAGGTAATCGAGTGTGAGTGTAGTACGGCTCTTTTTTGGTGCGTTGACGTTCCAGACCAGAGAGGGTTTGGTGATAAACTCTTTTGGGATGTTGGAGAAGATCAGGGCCGAAGTAGGCACAGTGTAGATCTCATTTTTGGCCGTTTTAATGACGGCTTGTGACGAAGCCGAGAGCAGGGTGCCGCTTTTATACATCAGCTCACTTCCGGTCTTGATGTAAAACTTGACTTTTTTGCCCAGGTGGGCAAGTGCTAGTTTTTGGGCATTGATCTGGTCAAAACGGTACTGCTGTGAATAGAGTGTTACTCCCTTTGGAAGTGTTACATTGACACTGTCGGTGATGACACTGCTGGCAACATTATTATAGACAAGGGCCTGCTTGCCTCTCTCAAGCTCCATTTTCCTGCTCTCATGTACCAGTCCCAGGTTGCCGTTGTATACAACCAGTGAAGGATCGATAGGCTTTTGAGAGACGGTACCGGCACTGAGCAGGGTTGATGTAAAGAGTGAGATTAAAAGAAGAGGTGAGTAGTTCATGCTAAGCCTTTTTATAGCGAGGTATAAAAAGTATAACTTAGCAGGGTAAACCTTTAGGGCACCTCTAAAAACCCTAGTTATCCTCAGCAACACAGAGAAAGGTATAATCAAGGCGGTACTTTGCAAGCCTAGCCATAGCTAAGGTAAGAAGTACCAACGTAGAGTATATCTTTC
>JAUWLG010000298.1 GCA_030613795.1 Helicobacteraceae bacterium | reverse complement strand
TTCTTGACAAATCGGCTTATCCTGATGGGAAAAAGGAGACACTTCAATTTACGATAGATGAGTCAGTCAATACTTTTTTGCGTATTCAAAGCAAAAAACCTTTGCAGATCATTGGTTTGAAGGTTTGCAGATCATTGCTTTAAAGGTTGAAAAGGATAACTAAGCTGAGCAACTTTACGTTGAGATGAGTAAAACAATCAGCTGTTAAACTTTTTGAGAAGTTCATCGATCTCACTGTCCGGTACAGCTTGTGAGATCACAAACCCTTGGGCATAATCGATCTCTAACTCTCGTACTTTTTGAAGTGTGGCTTCGTCTTTTACAAACTCTGCAATAGTCTTCGCCCCCATCACTTTGGCAAACTCGCTAATACTTTTGGTAATGGCAAGTGAGTTTGGATTACTGGTGATGTCTTTGACAAACTGTCCGTCGATCTTGATAAAATCGACCTGCATCATCGAGAGGTTGGCAAAGTTTGAGTGCCCGGTTCCAAAGTCATCGATGGCAATGGCAAAGCCGGCACGTTTTAACTCTGTAAAAAAGGCGATGCTCTTTTGCGGGTCGTCAATAGCTTCGGTCTCTAGAAGTTCAAAGATGATCTGTTGCGGTTTGATCTTAAAGTGCAGACACTGGTTGATGATAAGATCGAGTATCCTAACATCTTGAATATCTTTAAAAGAGAGGTTGATCGAGAAGGTGAGTTGTGGGTAACGAGCGGCAACCGTATAGACCTTTTCTATCATAATCAATGTGATCTCATGCATACGTCCCATCTTCTCGGCACTCTCTAAAAAGTGATGCGGTGCGACGATCTTTCCGTTCTCCTCTATGCGAACGAGGGCTTCAAACTTCTCTATGCGGTCTGTTTTAAGATTATAGATAGGTTGAAAGTAGGGCATGATGCGATCGTCATTGATGGCCTCTTTAAGGCGGCCCGCCCACATTAAATTATCATGAATGTGTTTGCTTCTGTCAAACTCCTCTTTGAAGTAAATCGGTGTTGAGATCTTATTGTCGAGTGCGTTTTTCAGGGCTAGTGTCGCTTTTTCAAGTTCACTGCCATCGTTTTTGACCATACTTATACCGGCATAGACAAAAGGATGCAGATCAACAGTATTATAGGTGATATGGATGGCATTTAGCTGCTGAAGCAAGACGGAAAAATACTCTGGTTGCTGGTCCGGTAAAAGGATGGCCAACTCATTATCCGCTATGCGGTAAAGTACAAGAGAGGTGTCCTTTTTGAGTGCTGTTATGATGTTTTCCAGCAGTGCAGATACACTCTCTTGTCCGTAATAGCTTAAAATAGCGCGGTAGTTTCGAATGTGCAGTACCGCCAGGCATGAGGCCCTAGTCTCCAAGAGGTCACCCACCAGTTTATGGCGGTTAAAAAGTCCACTCTCTTTATCTTTGATCAACATGTCAAGCAGCTCTTGGTGTGTGCTGTTAAGGTTCGTGTTAAGTGCTTCCAGCTCTTTTATATTTGAATTGTCAAGGTGGAACTCCTCTCTTCGTCCCAGTTGTGAAGAGAAGTGTACAATGGCTTTCAGGGGCTTGGTGATACTGCGAGAGAGTCTTTTGAGCGAGCTGAAATTAAACCAGAAGAAAAAGAGGTAAAAGAGTGCAATGGCAATGATAAAGATGACCCCCACAAAGACGGTACGCTCACTCACTTTCTCGATCGGTGCAAAGATGATAGCCTTGTCAACATAGATGACGATTTTAAGATCGGTACCTTTGATGGACATTGTGTGCGCTATAAAATGGGGATCTTTAAGACTCTGCATGTCGATCATCATCGTACTGGATTGAGAGGGCATCTTCTCTTTATGCATCTGATAAAAGGAGTGGGCAGCAAAATCTTTTTTAATCGCTTCAGCATTAGAAGAAGCGATCAGCGTGTTCTCTTTGTCCATTAACATCGCATGGGCTTCGAATGGAAGATCAAGTGCATTGATCACGTGTGCTATCTCTTTGACATTGAGTGTAAAACCGGCGACCCCCATAAAGTGTTTGTCAAGGTAGATAGGTTTGACATAGGTGCCTAATTCGCCATTTTTAAGTGCCCAGCTCTGTTTATATAGCGGAACAAAAAGAGAATGTTTATCAGGGTTGTGTTTTGGATCAGCATTATAATAAAAAGAGAATTTGGTGACATCAAGTGTAGGCTTCAGCTCTTTGGCTGGATTGATCGGCGGATAGGCAAAGGCGTACTTTTTGTCGATATTGATCCAGATGTTGGTGATCAGTGAGTATGGGGTCTCTACAATCGCTTTAGAGATCGGAGTGAGCGGTACCAGTGAGTTAAGAATTGTATAGTCATAATCTTGCAGATTGTTTAGGTTGGTAGTATAGACCGTGGTGTTTTTAGGTTGCATAAACTTATGAAAGCCCTCTTTAGTGACACGGGGCGGGGCGTATTGGAAAAAACCGTCATAAGATTGATAGTCTTGAGGATTTTGTGCGCGGCGCTCGCGCATCTTAAGAAAGATCTCACTGGTGTTGGTGAGCTGTACAAGGGCATTTTCGGCTTGAGTGAAGTGCTGGTTTATACGTGCGGTTGTTTGGTTTGCGATCTCGATAAATGCTTCGTGTGCAATGCCCTCTAAGGCTTTTTTGTTTTGATCGGATTGACAATGGTTGAGTAGAAAGAGGGTCACAATTAGAGAGAATT
>JAUWLG010000062.1 GCA_030613795.1 Helicobacteraceae bacterium | reverse complement strand
TGGGCGGGGTCGGTTCGGCTATCTTGGAGTTCTTGGCAGATGAGAAGATCACAAATATTGAGCTGACAAGTTTTGAATATGATGATGCGTTTATCACACATGGAAATACAAAACTTGTTGAAGCGTCTTTAGGACTCTCTCCTGAAAAACTTGTCGAAAGAGTGAAGTCTACTCTATTACCACACTAACTATATACCTAAAGATCAAAAGAGCGAGAAGAGGTAATATTTGAACGAAAAGAGATGAAGGCCTAGCTGTAGCTAAGTCGAACCTCTATTTGTTTGAAGATTGCCTCTTATCTCTCTTCCCGTAGGGTGAGGTGCTTTTGTCCATACTCTACGTTAGACAACCTTCACCGTAGCTATGGCTACGCTAAAGAACATCTGCCTTGATTATGAACAAAATCATCCTCATTGATATTTGGGTATATAGTTAGTGTGGTAATAACATAAGTACACCGGCAATGCGTCCGGTCTTTTGTTTGTCCGCTCGATACGAGAAAAAGTCCTGGTTTTCACAGGCGTTACAGATATTGAGATCCTCTAACTTCTCTTTTTTGATACCAATCGCTTCTAACTGTTTTTTGATAATAGTATTGACCTCTAAATAATAACTTCCCTCTTTGTTGATGATGGCAAAGTCGTAACCATCATCTATCATCTCGTTAGCTATCTTCTCACCGACTTCATAGCAACAGCCATGGATAGAGGGACCAAGTACAACACTGATATCTTCTATCTTGCTTCCAAAGCTGGTACACATCTTCTCTATGGTCTTTGGGACGATCCCTTTTATTGCACCAGAACGTCCGGCGTGTGCCACGGCAATGATATTTTTAACACTGTCAAAAAGTAGTACAGGCGTGCAGTCGGCCGTCATGACCATAAGTGGAATGTGGGCTTTGTTGGTGATCAGTGCATCACACTCCGGCGGGTTCCCAAAGTTGTGAATGTCAGGATCGACAATGATTATCTTGTCTGAATGTATCTGTCGCATATGAACCAGGTTAGCACATTTATAGCCCATCTGCTGAGCTAATTGTAGATGATTCTGTATGACATCTTCACTGTTGTCTCCCACATGAAAGGCGAGATTTTTTGTATTAAAAGGCGATGTAGACAGACCACCATGACGGGTGGTGAAGGAATATGTGATCTGTTGAAATGTGTTTAATAGTTTACTCGATAAATTTTGCATAGTTTGATTATACATTAGAACATCGTTATCTATAAACAAGGAATTATCTTTTTACTTCTGAGGCTAATTAGGTTTTTAGAGGTGCCCTTAAAACAACAATTAGATTTTCGATACTAAGCCTTGCCAAAAGAGAATCTGCTAAAATACATCAAATACTAAGGAGAGATGTTGCACCCACTCCATACTATGCCCATTACTTTGACGGGCAATGATGTCGAAAAAAAGCGTGAAGAGATACGTGAATATTTTCATAAAACCTACGATACTTATGAAGATCTTTTTACTGTCTTTAATGATGACAACGTCTTTTACGAACAGCCTGAAGTAACACGCCATCCTATGATCTTCTATTTTGGCCATACGGCTACTTTTTTTGTCAATAAGTTTATGGTGGCAAAAATAATTGATAAACGAATCAATCCGGCATTTGAGTCAACCTTTGCCATTGGTGTGGACGAAATGAACTGGGATGATCTTGAGAGTGCTAACTACAGTTGGCCTGAGGTCTCAGAAGCCAGAGTATACCGTGATGAGGTGCGCACTCTTGTAGATGGTTTGATCACCTCTCTTCCAATGACCCTGCCTATTACCCAAGATAGTCCATGGTGGATCATTCTGATGGGGATCGAACATGAACGTATTCATATTGAGACCTCAAGTGTGCTACATCGTCAGCTTCCTATAGAGCAAGTACACTCTGTTGTTAATTTCTCTATTTGTCCTGACAGTGGTTTGTCTCCTAAAAATGAGATGATCGCTGTTGATGGTGCTGAGGTGACTTTAGGCAAAGATCGACATCATCACCTCTATGGCTGGGACAACGAGTATGGTGTCCAAAACGAGAGTGTCAAAGCCTTTAAAATAGCAAAATACCTCTGCTCAAACGAAGAGTACTTGGCCTTTGAGCAAGATGGCGGGTACACTAATGCTGACTATTGGGATGAAGAAGGCAGACGTTTTCTAGAGATCTCAAAAACGTTGTCTCCGACATTTTGGGTTGACAACGGTGAAGGAAGTTTTGATTATAGAACGATGACAGAGATCATCGCTATGCCAATGAATTGGCCAGTCGATGTTAACTACTTGGAAGCGAAGGCGTACTGTCGCTGGAAAAGTGCAAAAGAGGGCAGAGAGTACCGTCTTTTGAGTGAGCCGGAGTGGTACCTGCTGTATGAAAGAGCGGGGATAAAAGATGTGCCTGACTTTGATGACAGTGGGTCTAATATTAATTTAGCCCATTACGCCTCATCTTGTCCTGTCGATAACTTTGCCTTTGGTGATATTTATGATATCGTAGGAAATGTCTGGCAGTGGACAGAGAGCCATATGAACGGTTTTAAAGGTTTTGAGCCGCACTACGCCTATGATGACTTCTCCCTGCCGACCTTTGATGGCAAACACAACCTTATTAAGGGTGGATCATGGGCAAGCAGTGGAAATGAGATCATGAAACACTCCCGTTATGCGTTTAGACGCCATTTTTACCAACATGCAGGATTTAGAGTTGTCGAAGGAGACGAAGTGAAAAAAGAAGAAAACATCTATGAAAGCGATGCTCTTGTGTCACAGTATTGTCATTTTCAGTATGGCAATAATCATTTCGGTGTAGAGAACTTTGCGAAGAAGTGTGCAGAGTATGCTTTGGAGTACGCTAAAGGGACACCGATGAAGCATGCCCTTGATCTTGGTTGTGCGACAGGGCGAGCAAGTTTTGAGTTGGCACATGGTTTTGACAAGGTAACGGGTATTGACTTTTCGGCACGTTTCGTTCAGGTAGGCCTTGACTTGAAAACGAACAGAGAGATCGGTTTTCAACGCGTTATTGAGGGCGAGATCGTTGCTCAAGAACGTGTGACACTTGAGGAACTTGGATTTGGTGATATAGTAGAGAATGTTGACTTTTGGCAAGGTGATGCTTGTAATTTGAAAGCCCATTTTGGCGGGTACGACCTTATTATGGCAACGAATTTAATTGACCGACTGTATGAGCCGATGCTCTTTTTAAATGATGTTGATCAACGTCTAAACGATGGGGGTTACCTGATCTTGACCTCTCCATACACGTGGTTAGAAGAGTACACTAAAAAAGAGTTCTGGTTAGGTGGTTACCGAGATGAGAACGGTGATGTGGTCAGTACACTTGATGGTCTAAAAAATGCTTTAGAAGGGAAGTTTGAACTAGTTGGGACCCATGATGTCCCTTTTGTCATTCCCGAAACAGCCCGTAAGTTTCAACATACTATTTCACAGATGAGTGTCTGGAAAAAGAGATGAGTTTTGACTTTCAGTGTGTGGTAGACCGCTCGACAACAAATGCGGAGAAATATACCCTTCGACAAAAACTGTTTAAGAGTGAAGATGTTCTGCCGATGTGGGTAGCGGACATGGACATAGAGACACCGCCATGTATTGTAGAGGCGGTTCAAAAAAGAGCAGCACACCCTATATACGGTTATGAAGAGGTTCCTCTGAGTGCGTATGAAGCGCAGATAGAGTGGATGAAAAAGCGTCACGGTTTTGAGATGAAACGTGAGTGGATGTTCTACTCACACTCCGTTGTGGCTACGATCAACACAGCGATTCATGCCTTTACCAAACCCGGTGACAAAGTCATTATTCAAACGCCTATCTACCCGCCTTTTTTAAGTAATGTGACACGTAATGGACGAGAGGTCTTGCGTAATCCGTTGAAGCGTGATAATGACGGTGACTATACTTTTGATCTTGACGACCTGCGTTCAAAGATCGATGCTGACACAAAACTGCTGCTCTTGTGCTCTCCTCACAACCCGGTTGGACGGGTCTGGTCTCAAAAAGAGCTGCAAGCCTTAGCCGACATCTGTTTGGAACATAACATCACAGTTGTCGCAGACGAGATCCACTCTGACCTGGTCTATGCCCCCCATAAACACATCCCTTTTGCCTCACTGAGTGAAGAGGTCGCTAATATTACCGCCACTGCGATTGGCCCGGGTAAGACCTTTAACACAGCGGGTCTTGCTATCTCGACGGTTGTGGTGCAAAATGAGCAGATGCGAGAAGCTTTTGATGATGCGTATGAGCGCATCCATTTTGCCCAAGGCAATGTCTTCGCCCATGCAGGTTTTGAAGCCGCATACCGCGAAGGAGAACAGTGGTTGGATGAGCTGTTAATTCACCTTCAGCGCAACATCTCAAAGCTTAAATCCCTTGCCCAAAGACACAGTGACAAGATCCGTTTTATAGAGCCGCAAGGTACTTACTTGGCGTGGTTGGACTGCTCTGGTCTTGGTCTGAACAGCAGAGAACTAAAGCGCTTTTTTGTTGAAGAGGCTGCGCTAGGACTTAGCCCCGGCGTCTCATTCGGGAAAGAGGGCAAAGGGTATATGCGGTTAAACTTTGCCGTGCCCGGCCCGACAATGGATGATGCCATAGCCCAATTGGATCTGGCATTGAGCAGTTTTGATGAGTATTAATTGTAAAAAGTAGTAATATTATAAGAGTCAACAGCTTAATGAATGGGAGGCACTAAATGCCGAGTCGTAACAAAGTGATGATCATAAGTGGTGCGGGACTGAGTGCAGAGAGCGGTATCAGCACCTTTCGTGACAGTGATGGACTGTGGGAGAAGTATGATGTCATGACAGTCTGCTCTACTCAGGGTTGGCAGCAAGATAGAGCCTTGGTCACCAATTTTTATAATGCCAGACGAGAAGACCTTGAAGACAAAGAACCCAATGCTATGCACAGGGCACTAGCCGCTTTGGAAGAGAGTTATCCCAATCAGATCATCCATCTTACGCAAAACGTTGATAACCTCTTAGAAAAAGCAGGTGCAAAAGAGGTGATCCATCTGCACGGCACCTTGACGGATCTACGCTGCGAATCGTGCCATCAGACCTTTGATGTCGGTTGTAGAGCCCAAAAAGAGGATGAACAGTGTCCCCATTGCGGTAGTTACGACATTCGCCACAATGTGGTGATGTTTGGCGAGAGTGCATCGGCGTACCGACACATTTACGAGGCAGTCGATGCAAGTGACCTTTTTATGGCTATTGGTACCAGCGGCCAAGTGATCGATATCGTCCCTTTGGCTCAGGAGTTCAGGCACTCTATTCTGATCAACCCAAAGCGAGAAGAGCATGTCGGTTCCTTTGGCAGCTTTGACAAAAATATTGATGACTATTTCGAACACTTTATTCAGACAACGGCAACAGAAGCAATACCTGAGATGATGGAACTTATAGAGGAACATCTTTGTCACTGAGAACACAGCGTCTGATCATAGCTCTTTTGGTCGGTGTTTTTGCATTTTTTGTGGGGCGGTGGAGCACATTCATTCCTGCACTGACAGTAGGCAGTGAGCAAAACAATACGGTTGTCTGCAGACAAGAGTCTGGCCTATTAGAGAAGATCAAAGCCAAAAATGAGCTTGAAGTGGTGATGGTGAATGGTCCTACCACCTATTTTGTCGGCGCGATTGGTAAAGAGGGCTTTGAATATCTGTTGTTGAAAGACTTTGCTGAGCATCTTGGCGTTGCATTAAAACTTCATGTCGTTTCAACAGTAAATGAAGCCATGGCCTTGACGAAGGAAGGTGTCGGAGAGATAACAGCAGGTGCCTTGACCAAAACGAAAGAGCGTGAAGAGGAGTATGCTTTTGGTCCAAGCTATTTTAGTGTCAAAGAGCTTGTCATCTGTCATCAAAAGATGATCAAACGTCAAGAGTTTCCGCGTTCTGTGTCAGATCTGGTGGGATTGAAGATAGTGATTGGCAAAGATACCAGCTATGCTGAGAGTCTTATAGAACTTCAAAAAGAGCTTCCCGAGCTGGCATTTGAGACCTCAGTTGAACACTCAAGTGAGCAGCTTTTAGCCTTGGTCTCACAGGAGAAGATAGATTGTACTGTTGTTGATTCCAATATCTTTTCGGTCAATAACCGCTATTACCCGGCACTGCGAAAAGCCTTCTCGATAAGTGATAATAAAAAACTGGCATGGATATTGCGCGACGGTGAAAAAGAGCTCAATGCTAAACTCATCGCTTGGTTAAGCAAGTTGGAGTGCTCAGGCAAGATGGCGCAACTCAAAGACCACTACTACAGTAATGCACAGCAGTTCAACTACGTTAACATCTCTGTTTTTCATAAACGTCTGAACTCGCGTCTTCCAAAATATCGGGATCTTTTTATGAAAGCGGGTCAAAAGTACGATATCCCCTGGACGCTTTTGGCTGCACAGTCTTACCAAGAGTCGCATTGGGATCGTTTGGCAAAGAGTCCGACGGGTGTTCGCGGGATGATGATGTTAACACTTCCGACAGCAAAAGAGATGGGTGTAAAATATCGCTTAAATGCAACACAAAGTATCTATGGCGGTGCAAAATATTACGCACAGCTGTTAAGCCGTGTCTCACCTGATGTCCAAGGTGTCGAGCGTTATAAGTTTGCCTATGCCGCTTATAATGTAGGAATGGGGCATCTTATCGATGCAAGAGCACTCGCTAGAAAACTTGGAAAAGATCCAGACAGGTGGAAAGATCTAAAAACGGTTCTGCCGCTGCTCTCACAGCGTAAATACTATAAAGATCTAAAGTACGGTTACGCCCGTGGGCAAGAGCCGGTTGATTATGTCGAGGCGATCTACGAATATCATGCTATACTCGAAAAAAAAGAAGGTCGATCATGAAAAATAGACTTCAAGCAGCATTGTGGGGTGCCTTTTACGGATATGCCTACGCCTTAGGTGCCCACTGGCTCTACGATACCCATCAGATATCCAAATCCGAGTTTGATACAAAGTGTTTTAATGATCCGTTGACAGACTATCATAAAGGTAAAGCTGCCGGG
>JAUWLG010000046.1 GCA_030613795.1 Helicobacteraceae bacterium | reverse complement strand
CCGGGGGACGTTTGACGGGTACTACGAGGTCAACCTCAAGCCGTGGGATGTCTCCGCCGGTCTTTTGATCCTGCTTGAAGCGGGCGGTAAGATAACTCAGGAAGATGGCAGAGGCTATAACCTCGATGAACGTATCGTTGTCGCTACAAATGGAAAGATCCATGACGCGTTGACAGAGAAGACGAAAAGACGGTAATGCTCCTGCAGATATGAATTGTGTTTTGGGACGAAACTCTCCTGAAGTGCAGAGATCGGGTCATGTCTGCTTCGACAGATAATTTTCCTCTTTTATGCAATATTTGGCTGATCCATCACATCAGGTTCCTTCTTTATTTGTGCAAAACAAGAAAGAAGGAAAGAAAAAAACATTTTTTTGGCCGCTCAGGAAGGCTCTCTGTTAAGTCGTATAGGCTTGGTTGGGGTCTGAGTAATTTTTATGCCTTTAGATTCGGCTAACTCATGATTTTTTTTGACGTTGTAAAGAGAAAAGCAAGAAGCCTATTTGTTATATGCATCGATATTAGTCGTATGCCTGCATCGTTTTGATGGTTTTGGCAACGCACTCTCCGAGGGCTTCGAGGTTGTAGCCCCCTTCAAGAAAAAAGAGCTTCGGTGCATCATAGCACTCCATAATGGCCGCGACTATCTGTACAATACCCTCTGTTGTCACATTTAAAGAGGCCAGGGGGTCGGCACGGTGCAGGTCGTAACCTGCCGAAACCAGGATGATATCGGGCCGGAACGTCGCGGCGATTTCGGCCAGAGACTCCTCATAGAGCGGAAGGATATCCGCATCACCAGATCCGGCGGCAAGGGGGAAGTTCAAGGTATACCCTTCGCCTTCACCGCTGCCGGTCTCGTACGAAGAGCCGCTTCCCGGATAAGCCGGGTACTGGTGGGAGCTGAAATAGAACACGCTGCTGTCGTCGTAAAAGATCTCCTGTGTTCCGTTTCCGTGGTGCACGTCGAAATCGACAATAAGTACCTTTTCATACCCCATCTCCTGAGCATAGCGTGCGGTAACCGCGATGTTGTTAAAGAGGCAAAAACCCATGGATCGGTGTGTCGTGGCGTGGTGCCCCGGTGGCCGCACGGCGGCAAAGGCGGCGGATGCTTTTGCTGATGAGACGGCATCAACGGCGGTTATGCCGGCACCGGCAGCTTTGAGCGCAGCCTCATAAGAGTCGTACGAGGTCTGTGTATCGGCATCGATGGGACGTTGGAGACTGGATGCATGTTCGACCAGGGCTATATGCTCATCCGGATGCACCAGCAGTAGCTGTTCATGGGACGCGGGACCGGGTTCGAGCCATAAAAGGGTGTCACGCAAAGGTTCAAGATGCTGCAGTATGGAGCGTAACCGGTCTGCACATTCAGGGTGTCCTGTCCCGGTATCATGTTCCAGAAAAATCGGATCGTAGATTAGTGCAACACTCATATTTGATCCTTATGATGAAGTTACATATATTGTAGCAAAATGTTTCACCTCTTTAAGGCACTCTATTTTGAAATAAAAATCTCCGGAGGAATGTTCAGGTGATGACAATTCACTTTTTATTACCTCTTTTTCACTTGATTGTTTTTATAAAAAGGGATAACATAATGTCATACTCTAGTCTAAGAGACTAACTGGGGTTTTTAGAGGTGCCCTATATAGATCGTCAAAATATTTTGGAAAAAATAATGAAAAATGATCAAACTTTAGAATCGATTATGAATGGGTTTGATGGATTTTTGAGAATAGAGGAAGAGCAAACAGATGAGAACCAATAAAGAACTTATTCGCCGTATGCAGAATTCGGGAGTATTGAGAACATCCCGCATCATTAAAGCATTTGAAAAGATTGACCGAAAATATTTTGTGCCGGAAGGGTTTGATGAGGAGATCTATGATGATGCCCCGTTGCCGATTGGAAGAGGACAGACCATCTCGCAGCCCACGACTGTCGCGTTTATGCTGGAGTTGCTCAACGCCAAAGAGGGCGACCGGGTGCTGGATATCGGTTCGGGTTCGGGCTGGACGGCGGCACTGTTGAGCGAAATCGTGGGAGAAAACGGTGAAGTGACCGGAATGGATCGCGTCGATGAACTTGTCGAAGTCGGACAGAAGAATCTTGCACAGTTTGGATTCAAACACAGTTGCATTGAAAAGGCCGGTGAGAAGCTGGGGAAACCGGGGCAACAGTATGACGGCATTCTCGTCTCTGCCAGTGCACCGGAGATCCCTTTTGAGCTTTTAGAACAGCTCAAGATTGGCGGGACGGTGGTGGTTCCGGTGCAAAATTCGATTTTCAGATTTAAAAAACTTTCGAATACAGAAGTGCAAAAAGAGGAGTACCCCGGATTTGTATTTGTACCGCTGATCTATTGAAGTATATACCTATACTTTCTCAATGATGAAAGAACTATATTCCTGCTTACTCTCTGATGGTGTTATATGCGTAAACTCTTCATACTTTATAAGTTTTAGACCTTGTGGCAGCTCTTCTAGCATTTTATTATGATCGTATTGGACGATGTCTAGTCCTGCACACATCGTCTGTCCGCCGACGCAGAATGTGCTTATAATGGCTGTTCCTCCTGAGAGTAGACTCTCCTTTAGTATCTCAAAATAGTTGACTCTCTCTTTTTTAAGCAGTAGAAAATGAAAAACGGCTCTGTCGTGCCAGATGTTGAACTTTTGTGACGGTGAGAAATGTATGATGTCTGAGCAGACATACGTTGGTATGTCGGCCTTGTCTGCAAGTCTTTTTTTGACAATGTCGAGTGAGATTTTAGAGGTGTCGAGCAGGGTGATGTTTTTGTAGCCCTTGTCGATGAGCTTGTCAACTAGAACCGAAGCACCGCAGCCTCCGTCGATGATGGCATCATCTTTATTCGAGTGACTTTGTATGAGGTCTAAAGAGATTGTTGGGCTATTTTGATGCCACAGCACTTGTGTGTAGTCTTTTGTTTTAAAGATGTTGTCCCAGTGGGATTGTCTGGCTTTGGCGTGTGTCGTTTTTGTTGCTCTGAACGTTGCGCCGTATGTGGTGTCTGATGTTTTGTAGTGGGTTAGTCCTGTGCACTCTATGTTGTCGAAACCAGCCTGACTCATAATGTCAATAAGTTTGCCTTCTCTCAGTGTTCCTGCAACACAGTTGGCCCAGTCGCCTTCTTCTGAACTGGCGGCGCAGCATGTTGTCGCATCTTCTCTTGAGACGTCTATCATGTCGGCGAACATGAGCTTTCCATCTGGTTTCAAGACCCTGGGGAGCTCTGCAAAGACACTCTCTTTACAGCTTGTCAGGTTGATGGCTCCGTTGGAGATGACAACATCGACGCTTTCATCTTCCAAAGCCATCTCTTCAATACTGCTCTCCAATACCTCTACATTGGTAAAACCGGCCAGTCTTGCGTGCTCTTTTGCTTTTTGAACCATCTTTGGTGTGATGTCGACGCCGATTGCTCTGCCGTTTTCACCAACGAGCAGGGCACTGACCAAGAGGTCAACACCAGCACCGCAACCCAAGTCTAAGACAGTAGAGCCTTCTTTAATAGCTCCTAGCTCAAAAGGGTTGCCTACTGCGGCGCAATACTCCCAGACCTCTGAGGGGAGCTTTTCAAACCACTCAGCTGAGTAGTTGTGTGCTTTTGCATTATCTAGCCCTTTATCCCAGCCAAAATCTTTACCGGGTTGGTCTGCCAACTCTGAATATAGTTCTATTATCTGCTCATGACCTGCCATAATACCAACTCCCTTTTTGATGTAAAACAATACCTTAACCATTATGAAAAAAGTAAACGTGTACAATGCGCCCATTAAAACAATTGCTCAATAATACAAGGACTACCTATTAAACCTTCTACAAACAAACCATCAACAAAAAGCAGACGAGGTGCACCTAAGAAAAGAACCGGACTTTCAGCGCAAGAGATAAAAAGAAGAAAGTCTAAAAAAAGTGCATTAGAGACTGTTTACAAAGAAGAAGTCAAAGAGATGTTTATGCTGTGGTTTAAAAAGCAGAAAGCTGTTTCTGGTCATATTATGAGTAAGACGGATGTGCTGAAAAACATCATTAAAAACATAGATACCAAGCAAGATGGTGTTTTGGAAGCTGCGATGAATGAGCTTAAAAGCAGTGGTCTGCTTGAAACTCAAGAAGATGGGTTTAGTTTAGTGTTGACACAAAAAGGTGCTGATTTTATTTAGCAACTGAAAAAAGGGTCAAGTGAGCGGGTAGCACGAAAGTATGCATTAAGTGCAATGCGCCGTTTTTTTCCATATCTAATCAATAATACGGAGTACCTCTTGCAGGCTGGTAGTCCCTCTTAACAATTTTTTCAGTGCATCCGCTTTTATATCAGTGCCGCCGTTACTGCGTATATAGCGTTGCATCTCTGCACTGCTTTTACCATGTTCGATCATGTCTCTTAGTGTATTGTCAACCCGAAAGTATTCAAAAACCGCAACACGCCCCATAAAGCCGCTTTCTCTACAGTGCTGACATCCAACTGACTCATAAAGCTTCACCTTCTCATCTGGTAGAGACAAGATCTCTTCGCGTGACTCGCTAAAATATTTGATCAACTCCTCTTTAGAGAACTCTACCTCTTTTTTACACTCGCTGCAGAGCCGTCGCAGCAGCTTTTGCGATACGACACTGAGAAGGCCGTCGGACAGGAGGTACGTATTGATCCCAAGATCTCTAAGACGCGCTATCGCCGTAACGGCACTACTACCAGAGAGAGTCGATAGAATCAGATGTCCCGTTACCGAGCTCCGTATCGCCAATTTTGCAGTTTCATCATCAAGAATCTCGCCGATGGCAATGACATCTGGATCTTGCCGTGCAATATGGTGAAGTGCCTTATCAAAGGTGTAATCGGTGGGGGTATTAATTTGTATCTGATTGACAAAAGGGAGACGGTATTCTACCGGCTCTTCAACACTAATAACATTTCTTCTTAAAATATCAATCTTTCGCAGCATTGCATAGAGCGTTGTCGTTTTACCACTTCCGCTCGATCCAATAATAAGAATAATGCCACTTCTCTTTTGCAGATCATGACTAATCTGCTCAACCAAATCAGATTCAAAACCGAGGTTTTCAAGGGTAAAGAGCTTAAAATTATCCGGCATCAGCCTAAGTGCCAGCTTTTCACCGTTTACTGTCGGAATGCTAGATACCCGAATGTTATAACTGCTCTGATAAATCTCAATATTAAACTCCCCATTCTCAGGTTGTAGATGCTGAGCAATGTCAAGCTTGCCAAGCACTTTGATCCGGATAACAACACTGTTAAATAGCGTCGTTGGAATCGAGTAGAAGTGTTTAAGTACACCGTCTATTCGGTAAAAAATGTGCGCTGTAAACCGTTCAGGCATAATATGGATATCGGTAGCACGGTCTTTTATGGCATCATCAATGATCAAATCTACAAAAGCGATCACGTCGATCTCTTCTTCTACAGAAATCTTTATAATATCGTTGATCCTTTCTTCAATCGTACGATCAAGCTGCTCATAATAAAATTGCATATACTTACTTATTACGCTGCTATCACTAACTACAAAACGGATTGGATAGCCGGTATTTTCTTGAAGGTATTCATGAATCGTATCATCATTAGGCCATGCCGTTGCAACCACAAGTACACCGTCTTCAACTTTAAGAGGTATTACCATGTTAAGTAAGGCAAACTCTTTGTCAACTAGCTCCAGAGTCTTACGCAAGGGAACATAACCGTCTAAATCAACATATTCAAGTTTATACTGAAATGCAATAGCACGAGCCAGCTCATCGGTTGTAATGAAATTAAGTTTGACAAGAATCTCGCCAAGTACGTCGTTGGTCACTCTTTGTACATGCATCGCCGCATCAATCTGCTCTTGGGGAATAATACCCATCTCTTTTAAGATTTCACCGATGACTTGAACTTTCAATATATACCCCTTTGCGTGTGATAATAAGATTATTATACAGTATAAGCAGATTTAATCAGAACAAAACTGTTGTTGCTTTCTTATGAGCAATCAAGATGTAAAAAAAATATTTTGAAAAATTAGATGCAAAACAAGATGATGCTTTGGAAAAGGCGATGGATGAGCTTAAAAAGGATGGTCTATTAGAGACGCAAGAAGATGTTTTTAGTTTAGTGTTAACACAAAAAGGTGCTAACACGCTGTAGACACGCTAGAGCAGCTTTTTGTATTCTGGATGCTTCTCAACATAGGCAACAGTGTAAGAACACTCCGGCATGATCTTAAGACCTCTTTTTTCAATGTCATCAAGGGCATCTTTAGTCAAAGCTCCTGCAATACCTCTACCGCCAAGCTCTTTAGGTACGAAAGTATGTGTTATGTGTAATACACCGTTTTCATTTTCATAGATAAGACGTGCTAAGTGACCTTCGATGTGGTACTCATATTGACATTCTGCTTCGTTGTGTACTAGTTTGTAGTCTATTTCCATAGTTAACCTTTGTCTGTTTTTTGTGATCTGTTTTACAGATCTAGGGCATACTCTTTTAGTGTTTCCAAGTCTACAAGTTGCAGCATAGCCTGATGTGTAGAGTGAATGAAAATACCCGGAGCCATGCCGTCTCTAACGGCTTGGACAAAACGAGGTCCTGACAAACACCAACTCTGTCCTGCTTTTACACCTGCAAAGTTATACTGCGGTATTGGCGTGGAAAGATCGTTACCTACTGCTTTTGAGTAGTCTAGGAACTCTTGTGTTGCGTAGATGCATACAGCATGAACCCCTGGATTGTTCTCGCCTGTTTGACATGAACCGTCTCTGTAAAACCCCGTTAGCGGGTCTAGACTACAAGGTTCCAAAGGACCGCCAAGCGCATTAATCGGTTCGAACATGAGTACACCTTATAAAAAGTTGTTCGATTGTACCGAACATCCTTTGTACTATGAGGTGGTGTTTGAACTATTGTGAACTTTTTAATGTTTCACTTAGTTTTAGAGCAACGAGGGGATGGCTTATATGCTACAATTCCTCCAAAATAAATAAAGGATGTTCATGCAGATAGTAAGTGAGGCTTTTTTATCGTTAGGCGTAAACGAGCCTACTGAGATAAGTGACAATCAACTTAAACTGCTTGACATTGATGTCACTGAAAAAGAGTCGTGGTATGAACTCGCTCTCGGTAAAAACATCTCTGATGCAAGGGCTGAACTTTTTGTGTTGCTCAAAGGCATCACGACTAAGGTCAATCAAGACAAGATCATCAAAAACTACAAGGCCCTGCAAAAGTTTAGAAAAGCGCCTCCAACGCAAGAGAGTAAAAAAGAGGAGAAGCAAGCGCCTGTTGCAGGTGACGTAATTATCTATTGTGACGGTGGTTGCTCTCCTAATCCGGGTGAGTCAGGTTCGGGTGTGGCTGTTTATAGAGGCGGCAGGGTTAGTGAACTTTGGTATGGACTTTATGAAAGAATGGGGACGAATAACACGGCTGAACTTAATGCCCTGTATGAATCGCTTCTTATCGCCCAAAAAGAGAGTGCAGCGGGGAACAAGGTAGAGGTCAAGTGTGACTCCATGTACTCCATAAACTGTGTTAAGATCTGGGCTTCCGGTTGGGAGAAAAAAGGGTGGACAAAAAAAGGCGGAGCCATCAAAAACCTTGAGATCATCAAGCTCACCTACGCCCTGTATAATCAGATAAAACACAAGGTCTCACTTTCTCATATAAAGGCACATACCGGTTTAGAAGGAAATGAGTTGGCTGACAGAATGACCGTCCATGCGCGTGAGCAAAAAATTGAAGTATTTGCTCGGTACGAGGGTGACATTGATATAGAAGAGATCTTAAGTATGAGGGCTGGTTAAAAGGCTTTTATTAGGCGGTTACAACTCAAACAGTACATCTGTACGAATAATGTACTTCACCCCTGAGAGTATCTCTCTCGAACCATGCAGACAGTGCAACGCGTGTGTGCCATGCGGAAAACAGAGTACACCACCCACAGGTGTAGTTACTTCTACGATCTTGACATCTTCTGTTCGTTTGGCAGGCTTTTGAGGATCGTTTTTGTCTACATAAAACGCAGTAGTTCCTCCCGTAAACTCTTCACTCAGCAGTATTAAAAAGGTCATCTGACTGTACCTGTCAGGGTAGGCATTTGTGATGAGCTTTTTATCGATGACACTGCTGCCTGGCCATGCACCGTCCGTGTGTGGTTTAAAAAAGTCACCTTGAGCATATTTGTAAAAACGAAAACGCTTGTTCAGTCCTAAAGGCTTTTTACCGTTAAAGATGT
>JAUWLG010000220.1 GCA_030613795.1 Helicobacteraceae bacterium | reverse complement strand
TGACTTTTTCCCTGCGGTTGAAGCAGCGAAAGAGGCAGGGATCACACACTTTGAATTTGGTGGAGGGGCACGTTTTCAGTCACTTTACTTCTATTTGAATGAAGATGCATTTACGATGATGGACCGTTTCCGTGAGATCGTTGGTCCAGATGCTAACTTGCAGACACTTGCACGTGGTGTCAACACCGTAATGCTTGACACAGGTTCACGCGAACTGATCGACATGCATGCGAAACTGTTTAAAAAACACGGTACAACAACGATCCGTAACTTCGATGCATTAAATGATGTAGAGAACCTTAAGTACTCAGGTGAGCGTATCAGCCATTATGGTCTTAAACACGAAGTGGTTGTGACGATGATGGACCTTCCACCGGGATGTCACGGTGCACATGATGTTGCTTTTTACGAGAAGACACTTCGTGAGATCTTAGACAGTGGTATTCCATATGACTCTATCTGTTTCAAAGACGCTTCAGGTACATCAAGCCCGAAAAAAGTCTATGAGACGATCAAGATGGCGCGTGGCCTTGTACCGGAAGGTACACATCTTCGTCTTCATACACACGAAACAGCAGGTGTCTCTGTAGCCGCTTATATGGCAGCACTGGACGCAGGTATTGATGGTATTGATATGGCAGCGGCACCGGTCTCTGGCGGTACGTCTCAGCCGGACATCTTGACAATGCTTCATGCGACTAAGGGTATGGACTATGACCTTGGCGGTTTAGAGATCGAAAAGATCCTTACCTATGAGAAAGAGGTACAAGCTGCGTTAAGTGATTACTTCATGCCACCGGAAGCGACAATGGTCTCTCCACTGATCCCATTCTCGCCAATGCCGGGTGGTGCACTTACAGCCAATACGCAGATGATGCGTGACAACGGTATATTAGAGCGCTTCCCAGACGTTATTGATGCAATGCGTGAAGTTGTTGAGCGTGGTGGTTACGGTACATCTGTAACACCTGTTTCACAGTTCTATTTCCAACAAGCTCTTAACAATGTGATGCAAGGTCCATGGAAAGCTATTGCTCCGGGTTATGGAAAGATGGTACTGGGTTACTTTGGTAAGACACCAGTTGCACCAGACCCTGAGATCGTAAAGATCGCTTCTGAGAAGATGAATCTTGAGCCAACAACTAAGAAGGTTCTTGAACTCACAGACGCAGACCCGACCAAGTCATTGGGACACTGGGAAGACATCTTAAAAGAAGAGGGCATCGAGACGAGTGAAGAGAACATCTTCATCGCGGCAGCATGTCAGGAGAAAGGTATCGCATTCCTTAAAGGCGAAGCAGAAGTAAACGTACGTAAAAATTCAGATATACAAACAGAGGAGACAACATCAATGGCAGCAGGTAACTATACAGTCGTAGTAGACGGTCAGAAATTTAGTGTGCAGGTAGCAGAAGGTTCAGGCGACATTCAAGTCATTGAAGCAAGTGGCGAAAGTGCTGCACCGGCAGATACAGGTTCTGGTGTCGGTATAGAGATCAAAGCACTTCTTCCGGGTGCAGTCTGGAAGATCGTTGCTAATCCGGGTCAAAGTGTTGCTGAGGGTGATACGATCATGATCCTTGAGTCTATGAAGATGGAGATCGATGTTGTTGCCCCTAAAGGCGGCGTGATCAAATCAATCAATGTTGCGGTCAATGACAAGGTGGTTGAAGGTCAATTAGTAGCAGTTATTGGATAAGCAGATGAAGTCTATAGTCCTTAAACTTTTTGCGATTGTGCTCTTTAGCCTCTCGCTTCATGCATCCGCTGCACATGAACCGGCGGCTGATGGAGCGACTTCGAGTACCTACAAAGAGGAGACCTATAAGCCTCAGACGCTTGGTGAGATGACAATGGGTTTCCTGAGATCAACAGGTGTCAGTGCCATCTTGTATCCTGATCCTGACGAGGTAAATGCGCACGGTGAAGCGATGAGTGATTTCCACAAGTCGTGGGGTCGTGTCTTGATGATCTTGATCACGTTTGTACTCTTCTACTTAGCGATTGCTAAAGGGTATGAACCGCTGCTGCTCTTGCCGATCGCCTTTGGTGGTCTCTTAGCCAACATCCCGGTTGCCAACATCGCTGGAGCGCACGGCTTCTTGGGTGTTATCTACAACATGGGTCTGGCCAATGAGATGTTCCCGATCATCATCTTTATGGGTGTTGGTGCGATGACCGACTTTGGTCCGCTTCTTTCTAACCCTAAAACGGCACTCCTTGGCGGGGCTGCGCAGTTTGGTATCTTTGGAACATTGGTCGGTGCAGTAGCACTTTCTCAATATACAGATATGTTTAGCTTTACACTGCAGCAAGCGGCTGCGATCTCGATCATCGGTGGGGCGGATGGTCCGACATCGATCTTTATCGCAACAAAACTTGCACCGGAACTTCTTGGTGCGATCGCTGTTGCCTCGTACTCATATATGGCGTTGGTACCTATTATCCAACCACCGATCATGAAAGCGTTGACAAATGAGAAAGAGCGTAAGATCAAGATGGTGACACTGCGTCACGTCAGTCGTTTAGAGAAACTTGTGTTCCCTATTATGGTCCTTTCGCTTGCTATTATGGTTCTTCCAGACTCGACGCCACTTATCGGTGCGTTTATGTTTGGTAACTTCTTAAAAGAGTCAGGTGTTGTTGAACGTCTTAGCGATACACTTCAAAATGCTCTTATCAACATCGTAACGATCTTCTTGGGTCTTGGTGTTGGTTCAAAGCTGGCAGCAGACCAGTTCCTGGTTGTTGATACCTTGGCGATCTTGATCCTTGGTCTTATCGCATTCTCTGCCGGTACAGCGGCAGGTGTGATCATGGCGAAGATCATGAACATGTTCCCAGGAACAAAGGTCAACCCGCTTATCGGTTCAGCAGGTGTTTCTGCGGTTCCAATGGCGGCGCGTGTCTCTAACAAGGTCGGTATGGAATATGACCGCTCAAACATGCTTCTTATGCATGCGATGGGTCCTAACGTTGCCGGTGTTATCGGTTCAGCTGTTGCAGCTGGTGTTATGATCTCTATCTTCGGATCGTAATACTTTATTATTAAGATGGTGGGTTCCACCATCTTTTTTCTCTTTTCTATCTTCCTTTTTTACCTATTTAAATACAAAATTGATAAGTTTTTAATGACTTAAGTGTTTAATGCATAAATATATATTATGATTATTGTAATTTCAACGTTTTATTGCCTATTTGCAATATCAAGGGAGTTCTTTATGTTTTGGTTAGTATTTGTTCCAATTATTCTGTTTATCGTCTTTCTTATTGTTATTCTTATCTCTATGAGCCGAACCTCTACTGACAAGACACTCCGAAGTCTAAAAGACGAACTTGAAGAAAAAAACAGAGCGCTTGAAATAAAAAAAGTAGCACCAGAACCTAAGCCTGTAAAACAGCGTGAAGAACCTAAGGTAGAAGAAAAAGTTGCAGCTGTAGAAGAAGAGACACCAGTGGTTGAAGAAGAGCCAGTTGTCGTAGAAGAAGCTATTGAGGTCAAAGAGAATATAGCAGTAG
>JAUWLG010000205.1 GCA_030613795.1 Helicobacteraceae bacterium | reverse complement strand
GTCGGTACATCGGCCAATGTTCTTGACAAGATGGTTGTCGGGACTATCGAAGATGATCTTAAAAACATCAATGAACTGGACACGGTCAAGACCAGTATAAAAAATGGCTCCTTTTCGATCATGGCGGATATTAAACCCGGTTCGGACAATATCAAGGTCTTGCAGGATGTCAAAGATATCATCGCCCAGACCAAACGCGACCTGCCGGCAGATATGAGTGAGCCGATCGCCAAGATCCATATTGAGACCATACCGCTTGTTCTGATCGCTATTGCCGGTGAGGTGGAGACAAGGGAGCTGCTTGAACGAGCAGATGAACTTAAGAGCAGTCTCTCTCAGTTTAAAGAGTTAAGTGAGATCTCGATTCGCGGTGACTCTGATGAAGAGTTGGTCTTGCGTCTTGACGAGAGCCGAATCCGTGCCTATGGTTTAGAGATTACGAGTGTGGTCCAAGCGGTTCAAAACCTCAGTTCCATCTTCCCTATCGGTACGATCAAAGAGAAGGGAGAACACCTCTACATCTCGACCTATAATGGTGAAAAAGATCAGGTGACTCTAGAAGACAGGATGCTCCATGTCGGTGCTCAGTATATCCGTCTTGGCAACATTGCCGATATCTCTTTTGAGCTGAGTGATGAGAGCGAACTCTCACATTACAACGGTGTGCGGAATATCTCTGTCAATATCACCAAGTCAAAGTCGGGTAATGCGATCGCACTGACAAAAGATATCCGTGTGCTTTTAGACAGCTTTGAAAAGCGGTATCCACATCTAACCTTTGATATCTATACCGACACCTCAGTCTGGATCAAAAACCGTCTGAACACTGTCTTTGCTAACATTATGTTTGGTCTGATGCTGGTCTTTATAGCGATGCTTATTTTTGTCAACCGCGGGATTGCTATCGTCGTTGCGATGGGGATCCCGCTCTCTTTTATGATCGGACTTATTGTCACGGAAGCAGCAGGGCATAGTCTTAACATGCTCTCGCTGTTGGGAGCACTGATAGCCTTGGGGATGTTGGTGGATGAAGCGATCGTTGTGGCGGAAAATATCTACCGTCACTTGGAAGAGGGGATGGAGAGACGTGAAGCGGCTATTGTCGGTGCAACAGAGATGTTTCCAGCAGTCTTAACGGCGACGTTGACCACGATCTTCGCCTTTTTACCGATGTTGATGCTGACGGGGGATATGGGGACGTTTATTCGCATCTTGCCGATCATGATCTCGGTACTCTTGATCAGTTCACTCTTTGAAGCCTTCTACTTTTTGCCGCTGCACTCGTATGACTTTTTGCGACTTCGCCCAGAGGGCCATATGACCCATGGTATCTGGCATGGCCTCTATACAAAGTACCATAGTGTTTTAAGCCGGTTGCTGCGTAAAAAAGTACTTTCGCTTATTGTGATCGTTGTCTCAATCTTAAGTGCAACGGCTTTTGTGGTCAGCACCTCCAAGTTTCAGCTCTTTCCTGAGTTTGATGTGACGCAGGTCTATGTCTCCGGAAAAGTAAATATCAATAATGATCTTGAAAACACGGAAGAGCTGGTGACCAAGATCGAAAAAGTACTGCTTGATAAACTGGAGGATGAAGACTTTATTTCGGTAACCTCCGTCATTGGCTTACGAATGGATGCCAAAAACAAGCCAGAGATCGGTGAAAACCTTTTCCATGTCTTTATCGAACTCCATGAACGGGCGCCGGATAACTTGTTTAACAAGTACATTAATCCGTACTTCTCCATAGAATATGATGCTTCGCTGTTAACACGGGAACGCTCGGCTTATAGCATTAAAAATGATATCGCAACGTGGATGGCGCCGCTAAAAACGACAAGGATTGACGGTGAGTTGATGTATGAAGAGCTTAACACTGATATACAGGGTACCGGTGTTGTCGCCCATGACGTTGAGATCGCGGTTAGCGGTAAAAGTGATGAAGAGATCGTTGTAGCAGTTGGTGAACTGGAAAAGGCGATGCTCGGTGTTGACGGTCTGATCAATATCGGCAATGATGCTGATGTGGGTGAAAAAGAGCTGAAACTCCGGGTCAATGCCTACGGTCAGAAGCTTGGATTTAATGAACAGCTTATTACCAATGAACTGCGTGCCTATTACCTTAAAAGTGAGTACGGCAAGATGTTTAATGAGAGCGGGCTAGTCCGTGTCCGCATTGAAGGGAGTCATAAAGACACCCTTTCATCGCTAGATCAGATGGAAGTCAAAGTTCCCGGGAGTGCAAGTTATGTTGCTTTGCGTGAAGTGTGTGACTTTATTTTGACACAGGGTTATGTCAATACGATCAAAGAAGACGGTAAACGTATCCGTTCTGTTTTTGCCTCCTTGGACAAAGAGAAACTGATGGCAGCTGAGGCGATGGAAAAACTTGCACCTGCCATCGAGACATTAGAGAAAAATGGTTTTGTTGTTGAGGTCAAGGGTGAACAACAGGAGAATGAGAAAAACCAGAAAGAGATGGCGCAAGCGGGTGTTATGGCGATCTTTTTGATCTTCATCACCTTGATCTGGCTGTTTGACTCTATTAAGCAGTCTTTGATCGTCTTAAGTACCATTCCTCTGGTGATCTTGGGAGTCTATGTCGGCCACTTCATTATGGGTCTTAACATGTCGATGACCTCGATGATCGGGATCGTGGGCTTGGCCGGGGTCGTGGTCAATGATGGGCTTATTATGGTGAGTTTTATCAAAAAAGCTAAAGATCTTGATGAGTTGGTGAAGCTGGCAAAAACACGTCTTCGCCCGATTCTTTTAACATCTATCACAACGGTACTTGGACTCTCGACTTTGATCTTTTTTGCCTCAGGCCAGGCGATGATCTTACAGCCGATGGCCGTTGCCCTTGGTTTTGGTATCACTTGGGCAACAGTCTTAAATCTAATTTACGTTCCTATTCTTTACTCAGTGGTTTATCGTATCAAAAGTCCTGAACGTTAAAGTGTTATGAGTGGTTATTACGGTAATAAAGCCCGTAAGTGATATAATCACAAAATTTTTAATATATGGGAAATATAGCTATGAACGAATATGGTAAATATGCAGCACTTTTTGAAGATGCAGATGACGTCTTTTTGGGTTCACCAAAGTCAAAATTCTTAGATATTATCTTTACTGCAAACCAGAACCTTGTCCAAGATCAGTTGGAGAAGATGACCACTAAAATGGCTGCGATGGAGATACTTCTAGAAGAAAAACTAGGTGATTATTGGGAACGTGAGTTAGCGACAAACGACTACAGTCGTTCTGCTGAAGTAGAAGAGAAAACAAAAAGCCTCTACATTGAGTTTACAGGCGAGATCGTTACACGTAACGAATAAGTGAGGCTTCGCCTCTTGAGAACTTAGTTCTCTTTTGAGAGCAGTTTTACTGCTTTTATAAGGGCACTTTTAAATGCTATAAGATTTATACAAATATTTATGTAGGAAAAATGCAAACGTGATTGAGACAGTAGAAAAAGAGATCTTAACCCTTGTCGATGAGATTGGCTATAGTG
Source organism: Helicobacteraceae bacterium (assembly GCA_030613795.1). Lineage (GTDB taxonomy): Bacteria > Campylobacterota > Campylobacteria > Campylobacterales > Sulfurimonadaceae > Sulfonitrofixus. The sequence goes on along the minus strand of JAUWLG010000205.1, from coordinate 263 downwards.
AGATCACACGCCTATTTGGAACACTTGCAGGCGGTAAACGTCTTCGTGCGAAACTTGTGTTGGAGATCGCCGGCAGTGATACAACAGCACCACGCTTAGGCGCTATCATCGAACTGATCCATGCAGCAAGTCTTCTTCCTGATTATGTTATTGACGATGCAACACTGCGCCGCGGTGCGCCATCTGTTAATGCAACTGAAGATTCTAAAACAGCTATTATGCTTGGCGATGCACTCTACTCAAAAGCATATAGCACCTTAGTC
>JAUWLG010000130.1 GCA_030613795.1 Helicobacteraceae bacterium | reverse complement strand
GTAAAGTCAACATTGACGCCTGTCAGCATCCCGTCACGGCCGACATCGGTACAGATAATAGCTTCAACACCGGCCTCTGCAAATACTTTTGCCAAGTCTGTCGCTTTCATCTCACTCACCTCACCCCAGCCTTCAACAGCCACATAGCCGTCAATCGCGTCGATCCCGACAACAATAGGGTACTTCGCTGCCATCTCTTTCACAAACTGCGGATCTTTCACGGCGATCGAGCCTAAGATAACACGGTCGATGCCCAGTTCAAGGTAACGTTTGATCGTCTCTTCATCACGGATACCGCCGCCAAGTTCTAGTTTCACACTGCAGTTTGCACGGATCTTTTTGATCTCTTCATGGTTCACCGGTTCACCGGCAAAGGCACCGTTCAAGTCCACCAAGTGAACCCATTCAGCGCCCATCTTCTCAAAACTTTTAACCAGTTCGCTAGGCTCATCTGAGTATATCTTTGCACTCTCCATCAACCCTTTAGAGAGGCGTACTGCCTTACCGTCTTTTAGGTCAATTGCTGGAAATAGTGTCATATGTCTTCCTTATAAAGTAATAAAATTTTCTAAGATCTGAAGCCCGTTTTTATGGCTTTTTTCAGGGTGAGGTTGAATCCCCATCACATTGTCGTTTGCTACGGCACTTGTAAAGCTGTAGCCGTACTCTGTTCGACCGATGGTGTTGCTTGGGTCTTCACATACCGCATGAAATGAGTGCACAAAATAGAGATAGTGTTCATCATCCAGCTTTTCAAAGAGAGGGTGTTCTTTGGTAAACATGCGGTTCCAACCCATGTGCGGTACTTTTAGAGGATGATCAAAACGCGCTGTCTCAAAAGCTTGCACATGCCCTTTAATAAGACCCAGCCCTTTACTATGACCAAACTCCTGGCTTGATTCAAAAAGCAGCTGCATCCCAAGGCAGATGCCTAGCATCGGTGCACCCGATGCAGCGTAGTGCTTGATCGCCTCATCCATGTTGCGCTCTTTTAGATGCTCCATCGCATCAGCATAAGCACCTACCCCCGGCAAGATCAACTTGTCATAGGTATGGAACTTGTCCGGGTCAGACTCGACAACAGCCTCATGGCCTAAAAGTTTAAACGCATTTTTAACAGAGGCTAGGTTACCCATGTTGTAATCAACGATACCGATCATTGTTCAACTCTCTTTCCAGTAAATTTTATATAAATTGCAAGCGAGATCAATAACATGGACACACCGCCGATGATATAGACCGAGTTGATCAGTTTTTCAGGTTCTGTCATCGCAAACTTAAAGACCAGCATCAATGCTTCAATAGAGAGGGCGATGATGATCGAGCCCAAAAACCGGACCATTGTCTTATGCGGGTCTGATGCATGATGGTCTTCACTGTGGCGTCCAAGCACTTCCTCTTCAAAGAGGGTCTTAACCAAGTCAAAAATAGCCAATGCCAGTGTCAAGAGGATCGTTGCATTAAAGATACTTTTAATATCGATGGTATGAACATCGATACCCTGAGTAAAGAAGTAGCCAATCCCTTTTATAAACAGCATTAGTGCGACCATCGCCAACACCAAGGTAAATGCCGCGTAGCCCACACGAAAAAAACGTCCCGATAACGACTGCATCGGCATTGGATGGGCGATCTTCAAAACAGCCTCAAGCGGCATGTCCAGACAGGCAACATACTTGATGTTGCCATCGCCATCAAAGATAGGTTTTGAGGCGGTGATCGTCAGATCTTGTGTGATCAATGACGGATACGGATCCGTGATCGTACAGCGCTTCTCTTTCATAGCACGATAATAATAGGCGCGACTAGCACGGGACTGGTTGATACAGGTGTCCGTTTTGGTGCCATCAGGCAGATAGGTCGGTGTGACCTGGTCACCCTTCTCATTAAGCAGGTAGACCCCTTCACAATCTTGCAGGTCACCCATGATCTTGCGCAGACGGTCCATAACCGATTTCTGAGAGATAGAAGGCAGATTGTTCGGCAGGTTTTTTGACAAAAGATAACAGAAGTAAGCACGCGCCTGAGTACGAGCCTCACCATAATGCTGAATATCACGTGTTAACATTGCCGCTCCTATTGCTATATATCGGTTCTTTAAAATACGCGATTATAGCCAAGAGTCCGTTAACATTTGATTTATGGGCACCTCTAATGATGCTTTTGTTATAGTGTCGGTATGAATAACAAGCCTCTGCGCATCGCCCTTGTCAGACTTACGGCCCTTGGTGATATCATCAATGGCACTGTTGTATTACAACTGATAAAAAAGCATTATCCGGATGCTCAGATAGAGTGGTTTTGCGAAGAGGCTTTTGCCCCTATTTTACATGAGCATCCCGACCTGGACAAGGTCCATTCCGTTCCTATAAAACGCATCAAAAAAGAGAAAGACTTTGCCCTTTTAAAAGCGACGATCAGAGATCTCAAGGCCTCTGGTCCTTTTGACAGGATCATTGATATGCAGGGGCTTATAAAGTCCGCTGTTGTAGCTCGATATATTGGTAAAAACATCCACGGTTTTGACAGTGCTTCTGCCAGAGAGTCTGTCGCATCATGGTTATACAAAACATCATCAAACATCCCTTATGAAAATAACGTCATAAGACGCAATATTGATGTCGTTGCTAATGCGCTAGGTTTTAGTGTTACCGACGAAGAGATACTTAGTAAGAAGCCCTGTTTCGCAGCACAAGAGAGACCGGTGTTTCTGACTTCTGATACAAAAAACATTGCTATGGTTATCGGCGCATCATGGCCGTCAAAAGAGTACCCTAAAGAGAAGTTCATTGAACTTTGTCATGCTCTCGAAAGTAGCAATTGTCTGTTGATATGGGGAAGTGACAGAGAGAGAGAGTATGCTGAGTATATAGTAAAACAGGCAGAAAATGCCACTATAGTACCTAGGCTTTCACTCAAAGAGCTTACCGCTACCATCGAACACTGTGACCTCATCATCGGCAATGACACAGGTCCAACCCATATTGCATGGGCAATGAACCGTCCTTCAATCACCCTCTTTGGGCCAACAAACACGCGAATGATCTATGAGACACCAATAAACCTCGCTTGTGAGTCCGACTCCCAAGTCGATATCAACAAGATCAACAAACAGGACTTTTCTATCCAAACGATCACTGTTGATGAGATCATACTCAAAGCAAAAAAGCTGTTAGAATCAAGCTGACCGCAAAGTCTTGCGATGATCTACCAAACCAACACAATACATCATTCAAAAAGAAGAGCCAACAGCTCAATGCAGTGTGGCACTTAAAAGGCTAAAGCCTTATGCAGGACAGAACTAAATTCTGTATCGTAAAATGTCACATCGTGAAACTCCGAATCGTGTAAGGACCAACAGTCCAATGCATGGGAGGCACAAAATAAGGGTACCGCTCCCGAAGGGATATTTCTTTGAAAATTCCGAGTCGTGTAAATGACAACTAAGGCTTCTCTTTGCTTTGTTTGTCGATGATAATCTGACGCCGCAGCATCCCTGAAAAGACAAAGTACAGGATGCTAACATTAAGACCAAACAGTACTAAGCTCATTGATTGATCGGCACTATCGACTATCAGTAGGCCTGTCATCGAGTAAGTCAGTTGCAAGATGGCCAGAAAAATGACTGCTGTTTTGACATCCCGATTGAAAAACTTGAACAGCACATGAAGCAGGTGGGTCTTGTCTGCGGTAAACATGGACTTGCCTTGTCGCTTGCGACGGAGCATAACAATGATCGTATCCAACAAAGGAACAGCAATGATAAAGAGCACCGATACCGGTTGGACATAACTTGCAGACTTAATAACAAGCAGACCGATGACAAAGCCAAGAACAAGCGAACCGCTGTCACCCATAAAGATACTGGCAGGGTTCCAGTTATAGACCATAAAGGCTAAAAGTCCTGCTATAAATGAACCAGAGAGCATCATCATAAAATCATCGCCATTGTCATAACCTATAATAAAAAGCGTGCTCAGAATAACGATACTGATCGAACCTGCCAGACCATCGAGCCCATCGATGAGATTGAGGGCATTGGTAAAACCGACAATGGCAAAAACAGTAAACGGCAGAGCAAACCATCCCAGACTCATATCAAAACCAAAAAGGGTACCTAAGGTAGAGACATAGATGCCATCAAAATAGACAAAAAGGGCGGCAAAAGTCATCACAAAGAACTTCGTGTTTTGTGAGGTGTCTTGATGATCATCAAGCACTCCGACAATGAACACCAACAAAACTGCCAATAATGCCATATAGTGGTCAATCAGTATCGAAAAATTGAACCAAGGGTCAACCAAAGCAACTGCTAAATAGATACCAATACCAGCACCACGAGGGTGATGACGCGTGTGTATACTGCGTTCATTTGGGACATCGACCAGCCCCAATTTTAGAGCATTGATGATGATGAGTTTGATCAAGATCAGTGCAACAACAAAAATAATGCTAAATTCTAAAATCACTTGTATATCTCTTTCTAAAGAGCACCTCTAACAGGCATGAAGGGTTTAGAGGTGCCTCCTTGTTGTAAAAAAGATTTTATCACTTATATTATTGCAAACTGATTGCTTTTCTATCTTAGCTACGGCTTTTGCTGTTTTGTTCAAACTATCTTTGATGATTATCTTATCATCTTTAAACTGCCACTCTCTTGTATCACCCAAAAAGATATACATCAAAAAATGTTTAATTTTTATTTATGGAATAATGGACTAATAAAGTGGGTTAAGTATCATATTTTGGTTATTGAGGGGTTTATTGAGGTTTTATAGTGGTTATTGGTGGAGACGTCGGGAATGCAACACTATATGTATAGCGTATATATAGAGATTAAATAAAAAAAAAAGCCACTAAATAAGCCCCTAAAAATAAAAGTGTGATGATTAGTATTTTAGGCTTTGGAGTGGTGCTTCGGCTCTGCCTGGTGCTGCTCTAACTTGATTTGTCAAATTAACCACCCTGGTTGGGCTTCATCTGTGCCCGTTCGGGCACAAAACAGTTGTGCTTCGAGTTGG
>JAUWLG010000121.1 GCA_030613795.1 Helicobacteraceae bacterium | reverse complement strand
GTATTAAGCACTCATATCATTAAGTAACAACTGATTTTCAAAGTCAACAGGTGACATGTAGTTGTTAGTAGAGTGCAACCGCTTACGATTGTAAAACACTTCTATATAGTCAAATATAGCTTGATTAGCTTGGCTCCTTGTCTCAAATTTAATATGGTGTGTAAGTTCAGTCTTTAAGGAGTGAAAGAAACTCTCAGCGACAGCATTGTCATAGCAATTACCTTTTCGACTCATACTCTGAAGAATCCCATGTTCTTTTAGCAGCTCCTTATGAGAGTCGCTGGCATACTGAGATCCTCTATCGGTATGTGAGATAAGACCTGGACTAGGTCTTCGACTTTTAATAGCCATGAGAAGTGCATCATTGACTAGGCTTGTAGTCATTCTTTCATCCATAGACCAACCAACGACCTTTCTTGAGTATAGGTCGATGACTGTCGCTAAATACAACCACCCTTGCTTTGTCGGGATATAGGTGATATCACCAACATAGACTTCATCTGGTTTGGTTTTAAGAAAGTATTGGTTTAATCTATTTGGAGCAATAGTGTAATTGTGGTTTGAGTCAGTTGTCGATATTCTAAACTTACGTTTACTACGTGTGTTAAGGTGCAGTCGTTTCATCACTTTAGCAATACGTCTTCTTGATAGGACTAAGCCATATTCATTTACTAGTTGCTTCTTAAGACGTCGTGTACCGTAGGTCTGCCTTGACGCAATAAAAGCATCTTGAATAAGGTTATCAAGGATCTTGTCTTCTTTAGGATGTTCAGCCTGCATCCAGTGATAATAACTACTTCGTGTAACATTCAAGATCTGGCACATCACTGCAATATGAAACCTATTTCTATGCTCTTTGATCCAAGCGTACTTTAGTGAGCTTCGTTTGCAAAGTACGCTGTCGCCTTTTTTAATATTTCTCGCTCTTCTTTGACTAAAGCCAGCTCTTTACGTAGTCGCTTGTTCTCATCTTCAAGACTCTCTTTAGTCTTAGGGATCTGCTCTTCACTCTCTTTGAGTCGACGTTTATATAACCAGTTGTGTAAGGTACCAATACTGATCCCTAAGTCCCTTGCCACTTGAGATACTGACTGCTCACTGTTTAAAGCTAACTGCATTGCTGAGTCTTTAAACTCTTCACTATAGGCTGAATTGTTTTTCCCCATATCTCTCACCTCTTATTATTCAAAAAGTATATCTTTTTGTGTCCTAATTAGTGTAGCCACATCAGTTGATATAATTTAAATGGGTAGAAAATATGAAAGTGCTGAAATGCTTAAAGCATAATCGATAAAGCAGTAGAGACTACTTTTTAGTCATTTTCTCGATGCCGTCGATGACCTCTTGGATGATCCAGTCAGGCGTAGAAGCACCAGCACTGATCCCACAAAGCTTTTTACCCTCAAACCAAGAAGCATCCAAATCATCTGCCCCTTCAATATGGTAAGAGTCCATTTGCTGTTCATTAAGCGCGATGCTCTGCAATTGCTTGGTATTTGATGAGTTCATCCCGCCAATAACGATCATAACATCTGCCTCTTTGGCAAGTTTGCGCACCGCATCTTGGTTTTCAAAAGTCGCATTACATATAGTATTAAAAACACGAACCTCTTTATGGCGAGGAATAAGATAGTTACAGATCTCAAGGTAGTCTTCCGCTTTACGCGTTGTCTGCGCGACAACAGCGATCTTCTCTTTAAGGTGAATTCCTTCTAAGTCATCTACACAAGTAACAACGTGTGCACCATTGATCGCGTAACTTTTCACCCCTTTGATCTCAGGATGTTTTTCATCGCCGAAAATCACAATGTCATAACCCGCTTCACTCATCTCTTCACAGATCTGCTGCGGTTTTGTCACATAAGGACACGTCGCATCGATAACATCAACATTACGTGTATAAAGTTCCGAAAGTTCATCTTTAGGGATACCATGAGTACGGATAACCGCTTTGTCCCCTGTTTTAAAGTCAGCAAGGTTTTCACTCAAGGCCACATTAAAGTCTGTATTTAGACGTTCGATCTCTTTTGAGTTATGGATAAGTGGTCCATAGGTCGCTGAATTAGTGTTCTCTTCTGCGATTTTAATGGCACGTTTTACACCAAAACAAAAACCGTAATTCTCAGCTAGTTTTATCTTCATAATTCAACATCCGTGATTTGGCTTAACAAGGTAAAGAAATTTGGGAACGACGTATTGATACAGTCAATATCACTCACTTCCATTCCACAGCGAAGACCCGCGATAATAAAGCTCATTGCGATGCGGTGGTCACCAAAACTGTCAACCTTGGCTGATGTCAATGTACCACCTGTAACTGCATAACCGTCTTCGAACTCTTCGACCTCGATTCCACATGCTTTTAAGTTGTCAACAACAGTAGAGATACGATCACTCTCTTTAACACGCAACTCTTCTGCGTTAGCGATCACACTACGACCTTCTGCACACGCCATCGCGATAGAAAGTACAGGAAGTTCATCGATCAACCATGAGATGTTATCATCCACTCTGATCGCTTTAAGCGGTGCCTGTTTAATGGTAATATTGCCAATAGGCTCATACACATCTTCTTTAAGATCGTAGCTGATCTCTGCACCCATTCGTTCTAGTGCTTTAAAGGCTTCAATACGCGTCGGGTTAAAGGTAACACCCTCTAAAACAACTTCAGAGCCCGGTGTAATAGCAGCCGCAACAGCAAAGAAAAATGCTGATGATGGGTCTGCTGGTACACGTATTTTAAGTGGCGATAACAGCGCTGTCATCGGCTTGATGGTGGTTGTCAAACCATCAACAGAGATATCAGCACCCATCCCTTTCAACATACGTTCCGTATGGTCACGGCTGAGTTCTGGCTCTTTGTAGGTACAAGTGCCATCTGCTCTAAGCGCTGCTAAGATCATTGCTGATTTAACCTGCGCTGAGGCAATTTTACTCTCATAATCAAAAGCCTTGAGAGAGGCACCGCGAATGCTGAGCGGAGCAAGATCACCCTCATTACGGCCATCAAGTTTGGCACCGATGCTTCTAAGCGGCGACGTTACACGTTTCATCGGACGGCGTTTGAGGTACTCATCACCTGTTAAGATAAAATGTCCTTCGGCCGAAGCTAAAAGACCACAGAAGAGACGCATACCTGTCCCTGAATTCCCACAGTCTAAGATGTCCTCACTCTCTTGAATACCTTTGGAAGAGATGCGTATTGTCTTACCATCATCTACAACTGTTGCTCCTAGCTTTTCCACAATACGAAGTGAGTTCATCGTATCTTCTGCACGTAAGAAGTTCTCTACGACACTCTCGCCATTCGCAAGCATTGAGAACATCGCACAACGATGAGAGATAGACTTATCGGCAGCAATAGCATCTGTTTTAAAACTAAAAGCAGTTGAACGTGGTGCGACCTTGACTAAACTCATCGTAGTGTCAACCCTAACTCTGTTTCAAGTGCACTAAGTACTGAGCTCATCGCAGATGTAATGTCCTCTTCTTCGAGTGTTTTATCTTCTGACTGAAGGACAAAACGCAAGCTTAGACTAATGTTGTCACCCAGTTTTTCATCACTGTAACGGTCCACCGGATAGAAACGGATCATCTCAGCACTTCTGTTGGCTTCAATGACCTTGGCTATCTCTGCATAGTTCATTGATGATGGCATAACAACACTCAGGTCTCTAAATGAGGCCTGGTATTTAGAATAGCTTTTTGCCTCTTTAATACTATATTCCAAAGCAGCAAATTCGACTTCACATAGGTAGGTCTCTTCAAGGTCATACTCTTCAGCGATTGATGGGTGCAGTTTAAAGAGCTCACCAATTACTTTGTCATTTTGAATGACAGCTGCCACTTGGTATGGATGAGCAAAGGTATGTGTCGGTGTTGTCTCACGCAGCGTAAAGTCACCGACGACATCCGCGATCTTTTGAACAAATGAAGCAAAACCGACATTTGCCGGTTTACCGCTATTACTCATTTTGTCGCGCTCAGCACTGCCTGAACTTAAAAAGGCGAACTTAACACTTTCAGAACGATCTGCATCAAAGACAGAACCTGATTCAAAAAGTTTCACTGACTTCTGCCCTACTTTAACATTGTGAGAAGCCGCTTGAACGAGGCCTAACATCATAGTCGAACGCAGTGTGTCCAGTGTTCCGGCGATAGGGTTAAGCAGCTCTTTTGACTTATCTATCACTGCAAAACCATGTTTTTCTAAAACAGCGCGTTCATTAAAGACAAAGTGTACTGTCTCATAAAAACCGCTCTGTGCTGCGCGGTGACGATAGACTTTACGTTTTGTATACGCTGCATAGTCTTCATCTACGCGGTACACTTCACCAAATTCCAATGCTTTTGACTCAATGTTGTCGATGCCGACCAGGCGAACGATCTCTTCAACAACATCTTGTTTATTAACAATGTCATGACGGTAACGTGGCACTTCGACGACAAAGTTATCACCGTTTGACTTAGCGAGTTCAAAGCCTAGACCTTTTAACAGTTTAGAGATCGTTGTCTTTTTGATCTCCATACCGATGATCGCATTGATCTCATCAACACTGATACCAATCACTTTTTCACTGAACTTACTACTAACATCAACACTACCGCCGTAGATCGAAGAGTCAGAGTAGCATTCAAGTAAGTTGAGAGCATACTCCAGACCGACCTCTAGTTCTGGCTCAGAACCACGTGAAGTACGGTAAAAGTGCGGTCCATTTTCGATCTTGTTCTCATGCATCTGTCGAGAAATAATCTCTGGCGGGATGTAACTCGCTTCAATAAAGGCAATACCTTCATTGTAAGTAACACGAGAAGAGTCCTCTTGATAAATACCAACAGTCGACGCTTTTTTACTATTAAAGATCGACGCGAAACCTTTATCATCACGTTTTAAAGTGATCACTGCTTTTTGTTCATCATCACTTTTAAATGGTCCGTAGTGATAGGCACGAAGCACAACGCCGGTACTGTATGTCGCGTACCAAAGAAGTCCTTCAATAGCGTTCTCTTTTGTCTCATCAATCTGCGCTAGACGTAGACGCAGTTTTAGTGGAAGTTCAAGACCGCTAAGGTCAAGCGCACGATAGGTCATGTCAACATCCAAACTATCATCTTGCATCAGTTTAAGAAGACGTCCGATACCCAGACGTGTCTGGTCA
>JAUWLG010000102.1 GCA_030613795.1 Helicobacteraceae bacterium | reverse complement strand
GGTAAAAAAGTGACCAACTATCGTCTTAAAGATTGGGGTATCAGTCGTCAACGTTATTGGGGCGCTCCGCTCCCATTCATCCACTGTCCAAGCTGTGGTATTGTTACGGAGAAAAAAGAGAACCTGCCGGTGACACTGCCGGATGACGCGCAGATCACAGGTGAGGGTAACCCGCTTGAACATCACGCGACCTGGAAATATTGTAAATGTCCAGAGTGTGGCGGTGAAGCTGAGCGTGAGACAGACACGATGGATACGTTTATACAATCTTCGTGGTATTTCTTGCGTTACACAGCAAGTCCTAAGATCCAGCAAGAGAAAGCATTTGACAAAGATGAACTGAACTACTGGATGAATGTCGACCACTACATCGGTGGGATCGAACACGCTATTTTACACCTGCTTTACAGCCGTTTTTTCACAAAGGTGATGCGTGATTTAGGTTATTTAGACATAAGTGAACCCTTTGACAAACTCTTGACACAGGGAATGGTCTTAAAAGACGGTACGAAGATGAGTAAGTCCAAAGGCAACACGGTTGACCCGGATGCATTGATCGAAAAGTATGGTGCCGACACGGCGCGCCTGTTTATTCTTTTTGCTGCGCCGCCGACGCAAGAGTTGGAGTGGAATGACAGTGCGGTTGAAGGTGCTTACCGCTTTTTGAAACGATTCTCTGAACGCAGTGTCAATGCAAAAGCAACAACGACACTTCCAGAGATCGATCACAGTGCCCTTTCCAAAGAGGAGAAAGCAGCGCGTAAAAAGGTCTATGAAGCACTACAGCGTGCCAATGAAGTCTTTGAAGATCGTTACACTTTTAACACTATGATCGCCGGTGTTATGGAAGCGATGAACGCGCTAAATGAGCAGAAAAACGAAGATGTCTGGACGGAAGGGTACTGGATCTTGAGTGCTGTTTTAGAGCCGATCGTACCTCACATCGCATGGGAAGTCTCTACAAACCTTTTTGAGCGTAAGAACCTTGTGCCAAATGCGGTTAAAGAAGAGGTCTTCAGCGTTGATTCGGTCACTTTGGGTGTTGCTGTAAACGGTAAACGCCGTGCCGAGATCGAAGTTGGTGTGAGTGACAGTAAAGATGAGATCATCGCGCAGGCTAAAGAGGCCTTGACTAAATGGCTTGAGGGTAAAGAGATCGTAAAAGAGATCGTTGTCCCTAACAAACTTGTTAACATTGTAGTTAAATAATAAAGGGTGAAGAGTGAAAAGTAAAGAGATGCAAAGCAATAAAATATCAGTTGTCAGATGTATTCTTCTCTTCACTCTTTCCTCTTTCCTCTTCACCATGCTGACAGGCTGTGGTTATCAACCCAGCTCGAAAGAGGCCAAAAAAGTGATGGGTGAGTCGGTCAGTACGGAGATCATTATCTCCATGACCGATCCTGAAAATACAGTGGTTCTTAAAGATGCTCTGGATGAAGCGGTTATTCGCCGTTTTCAGACAAACCTTCGTCACCGTAAAGATGCAGGAACCCATCTGCAGGTCGAACTGAACAATGTTGGTTTTAACGCCTTACAGTATGATAGTAATGGTTATATTATCTCTTACCGTACAACGATTAATTTGGCAGTAACCCGCATTACTAGGAACTTCAGTAAGCGTTACAACGCTGTAGGTAACTTCGATTTTACGATCAGCCCCAATGCCATCATCACAGACCAGCAGCGTTTTGATGCTATTGCCAACTCTGCGACCAAAGCACTTGACAGTTTTGTGGCTCAGGTAGCCGCAGAAGGTACACGTAAAAAGAAATGACGCCGCTTCAGACCTTTTTAGATGCAAAACCGCTCTATTATGATGAGATCGATCTTGAGCGAATGCCCCGTGTTTATAAGGCTGTTCAAGCGTCTCTTCCCTCTCCAAAAGTCATCCATGTAGTCGGTACTAACGGTAAAGGGACAACGGGACGGTTTTTAGCCAATGCACTCTTGCAAAATGGTCAAAATGTCGGACACTACACTTCACCGCACATCGTTAAGTTTAATGAACGTATCTGGCTCAATGGTGAAGACGTCAGTGATGATGTTTTAGAAGAGGCGCACCAAAAGCTCTCAGGAGTTCTGTCAAAAGAGCAGGCGGACACTCTGAGCTATTTTGAATACACCACACTTTTGGCGATGCTTGTTTATGAAAAGTGTGACTATGTGGTGTTAGAAGCCGGTCTTGGCGGTGAGTTTGACGCAACAAATGTCTTTGACAAAGTCCTCTCTCTATTTACCCCTATTGACAGAGACCATCAAGCCTTTTTAGGTGATGACATCGCCTCTATTGCCAGTACAAAATTTCGCTCTATGCAGTCATCAGCTATCTTAGGCCGACAGGTTCATACTGAAGTTGAAGAGATCTATAGAGATATCGCAAAAGATAAGGGCTGCAGAGCACAACAAATAGATGAACTTTTATCGCTTTCAGAACAACAACTGATCCGCAACATCGCCTCTGAAAAGGGTCTAGCTGCATACTTGCAAGACAACCTCCTTCTTGCCTTGAGTGCCTTGAAATACCTTGGGTTTGAAGCAGATGTATATAGTCTTGCCGCCTCGCCTCTGTTTGGTCGTTTAAGTAAGATTCGTGAGAATGTTCTGTTGGATGTTGGTCATAATGTCTTAGCAGCAGAGGCGATCACTAGAACACTTCGAGGGCAAAAATTCACCTTGGTCTATAACTCTTATCGCGATAAAGATTATAAAAAGATCATCAAGACACTAAAACCTATAGTCAAAGAGGTAGAGCTTATCGATGTTGATGATGTTCGCATTGAACAAGAGGCTCATCTGCGTGAGGTGATTAAGACAGAAGGGCTAAGTGTCACGAAATTTGTTACAATAGAAGAGGATAAAAACTATTTGGTCTTTGGCTCATTCAGTGTGGCAGAGGCTTTTTTAAAGCATGTAACATAAGATTGACATTTACGAAAAGTACCAAAGGTACGTGGGCATTCTGCCGAAGAAAACTAAGTGTTAACGTAGTCAAAGGGACTTTGTTCCTTTGGCGTGAGGAGGTATGATGGATCACAAAATAAATATTACCATTGAAGATGCCAAAGGGGTAAAAGAGTTTACCTTCCACAAACGTGTCAAACATTTTGCCCTCTATAGCGCTATATCAGTCATTGTCTTACTTATCGTGAGTGTAATTGTCGTCTTTCAACTGACTAAAGAGCTTGGCAATATCGAAGCAAAAAAGAGCATGTTAGAGGCACAAAACACACTTTTAGAGACCACCATTATAAATAAAGAGCGAGAGCTTACCCAGTTAGACGAACGTCTTGTACAGATAGAAGAGATGATCGGTATGGAGGTAGAAGAGGATGCACCGCTTAGCGAGCGTGTTGATGTAGCGCAGTTGACCTCCAAGCAGCGTTCGTTTATCTTCGAGATCATCCCCAACGGTTCGCCTATCGAGTATCATGGCATTACAAGTCGCTTTGGTCATCGCAACCATCCTCTCACCGGACGAAGAGAGTTGCATAAGGGAAGTGACATGAAGGCGAAGATCTTTACAGAGGTCTATGCAACAGCCAACGGAGTAGTAGAGTACGCGGGCTATCACCGTAAAAGCGGTTTTGGTCGACTTATTATTTTAAATAATTCGTATGGGTTTAGAACCTATTTTGCCCATCTAGGCAAGATAAATGTGAAACATGGTCAAGTGGTGCAAAAGGGCGACCTTATAGCTCTAACCGGAAACAGCGGTCGAAGCAATGGCCCGCACCTGCATTATGAGATCCGTTTTATGCACAGAGCCGTAAACCCTTTTTGGTTTATAAAATGGACGATGAACAACTATGAAGAGATCTTTAAAAAAGAGAAACATGTACCTTGGGAACCTCTGTTAGGATTGATAGCGGGCTGGATAGATGTAGAGCTTCCAGTTGGGCGTAGTGAAACCAACAGCACTATTGAAAATAACAGTACGCTTTAGTTTAGCCTTTAAAACATCTATAGCACTAAAGCTTTGGTACAATGTCACTATTAAAATTAGAGAAGAATAATGCCCCAAAGTCGTCTGTTTGAACAGTTCCGAAACCAAAATGTTAATGATCTTGAACTCCTTATCTGTGAAGATGAAAAAGAGAGCCATGCCCTAGTTGATGTTGCTAAGTTCTTTAAACGTGATGTCATTGTCTTTCCAGATTTTCGAGCGCGTTATGAAGATGATCTGCGCCCCTTTAAAGAGGAGATGCAGGAACTTTTTCGAGCACTGCGTCTCTATTATGAGGCTGATAAACAACCGCTTATCATCTCACCACTTAAAACGCTGCTCTTTCCGCTTCCTAAAGCTGAACTCTTAGAGACCTTTACCATTGAGTACGCGCAAACACTTGGACTCAAAGCCTTTAAAGAGAAGATGTTGTTTTGGGGTTATACCTTTGTCGATATGGTGCAGGTAGAGGGTGAGATCTCATTTCGCGGTGACATCATCGATATCTTTACACCAAGTTCTGAAAACCCCTACCGTATCTCCCTTTTTGATGAAGAGATCGAAGAGATCAAAGCCTTCACTTTGGAGAAACAGCGCACGATAGGCGAAGCACTTGAGATGATCGAGATCGCACCTGCATTTTATGCCTTGGATGAAAAACAGTATGAGATGATGGAGCAAAAGGTACTAGAGAGTGAGAGTGACAGCTTTGTAAAAGACAATGCATCTCTTGGATTTTGGTATCTAGATGATCTGGCCAGCTCATTTATTGATGACAAAAAAGCCCTTTTTATTAAGCCTATGGATGATCTTTTAGATGAGGTCTACATCGTCAATGAACCTCAGGTCATTCGTGAGAAGTTTGATGTAGAGGTGATGGCCGAAGAGAACCATTGTAAAGAGTTGGCAGAGACTAATGTATCGACTCTGCTCAAGGTGCATAAAGATAAAGCGGTTACTATCATTGCGACCAACGAAGCACAGATAAAGCAGGCAAGTATCTTTGATCTTACGGGCATTGATGTTGTCTATTCGCCGATTCTTCTTAACATCATCAGTGACAAAGAGATGGTCATCTCTCTCAACAAACCTGTTGCCAAACGTCGCCGCCGTAAAAGCAATATCATCCTTGATGACCTTAAAAAAGGTGACTATGTTGTTCATGAGGATTATGGTGTCGGTATCTTTGAAGGCATCGAACAAGCAGAGATCCTGGGCGGTGTCAAAGACTTTGTGACCATTAAGTATCAGGGTGAAGACAGAGTGCTTTTGCCGGTAGAGAACCTTGAGACGATAGACCGTTATATGGCTGGTGGCGGAGGTTTGCCCGTACTTGATAAGCTAGGTAAAGGAAGTTTTGGCCGTCTAAAAGAGAAGGTCAAAAAACGTCTTTTTGAGATCGCTTCTGAGATCATCAACACGGCAGCATCGCGTGCACTTATTAAAGCACCGACGATCAGCGTCGACCAAGAAGAGATCAAAAGTTTTCAAAAGCTCGCCGGCTTTGAGTATACAGCAGACCAGTCGCAGTCTATACAAGAGATCTTAGATGAGGTGAGTTCCGGTCATATTATGGACAGGCTCTTAAGCGGTGACGTCGGTTTTGGTAAAACAGAGGTTGCGATGAATGCTATTTTTGCAACAACAAAAGCAGGCTTCCAATCAGCGATGATCGTGCCGACAACGTTGCTAAGTTCTCAGAACTTTCACTCTCTGAAAGAGCGATTTGATGACCTT
>JAUWLG010000100.1 GCA_030613795.1 Helicobacteraceae bacterium | reverse complement strand
GCAACGAAGAGTTCTTGAACATGATGAACGAGGCGAAATAAACAGCCATGAAAGTTGGTGTCTTTGATAGTGGAATTGGTGGTCTGACAGTTGTTAAATCCCTGCTTGAACACCAGCTATTTGAAGAGATCATCTATTTTGGTGACACAGCCCGTGTCCCTTATGGTGTTAAAGATAAAAACACCATCGTTCGCTACTCTCTTGAAGCCTTAGAGTTTTTCAAAAACTTTGAGATCGACCTGCTTATCACTGCCTGCAATACGGTCAGTGCCTACGCGCTTGAAGAGATGCGTGCCCAAGCCCCTTTTGATGTTATCGGTGTTGTTGAACCCGGTATCATCGCCACCAAAAATGCACTCACAAACAGTGATGCCAATGTCCTCGTCTTAGGTACACAAGCCACTATCGCATCAAAAGCATATGAGACCCTGCTTGCAGCAAAAGGCTTTAACAACACAACTGCCAAAGCGACAGGCCTTTTTGTCCCGATCATCGAAGAGGGGCTTTTTACAGGTGAGATCTTAGAGAGTACGATGGAACACTATTTTAAAGATCTTGATCATCCGGACGGCATCATACTCGGCTGTACGCACTTTCCTTTGATCGCTGATGCTATTGTCGACTATTTTAATAACAACGTTATCTTGATCCACTCAGGTGAGGCGATTGTCGAATATCTCGAAACGCACTACGAATTTACTCAAAAGCACCATGAACCAAAGATCAAGTTCTTTGCTTCAGAAAATCCGGAAGCACTCCGGAAAGTAGCCCATAACTGGCTTGACCTGCCTGACGAAAAATAGACCCTTAAACAAGAGAAGAGAGCTTTTAGACTAAAGATTATTAAAAAATATTTTAATTAGAAGCCAAACTGGTGTACCTTCTTTTAGCTACAACATCGCCGTATAGGGCCACATCATTCATGACCGCTCTGGATGGGAACCCATCGGGATCAAGCCTGACAAGCAGTTCGCCTTTTCCGTTTTCAAAATAATCCTTATTGATTGCTATACCAAACAGCTCATTTTTAGACGCTCCTGTTTTATCAATATTATCAATTACAGCCCCTCTAGTCGGCAGGCTTATCATCAGTTCACCCTCATCAGTTTTAATACCAACTGCACGAAGTTTTTTTCTTTCACCAACACTCATAGAATCAATATAATAACGGCTATTGAAAAATAGAGAAACAATATCGTTTCTAGCATATATATCATTTTTTACAGACGAGAATGAAAATTCCTCTTTTTCTGTTGAGATAATTCTCATGCTTATGACATCAAATGACGTATCGCTCACGCGTTTGACCTCTGAACTGTCTTTCTGGACAACCTTGTTTTTATGATCAAACTTAAAAATAGTGTATTTTTCTTTATCATTTGTCTTTCTTTTTACAACCAAAACATCCGGGATATATTCTGAACCGACAACAGATCCTTGAGAGATATAGGTCTCAGTTCTATCCTTGGTCATCTCTGCAGCAATACCTATTGCGTGAGCATGGAGTGTAATAACGTAATTATCACCCTCTTGAACTTTAGTCATAGAAGCTTTGGCTATCGTGCCTACAACTGAGAAATCAACATCATATTTCGCAGTAACACTAGATGCATAAATAAGATTAGTCATAAGGATTAATATAAAAACAACTTTTTTCATAACATATCTCCTTTTTTACATATATAGTATACATTAAAAAAATGTAGAAAAAATGTGGAAAAAATGTAATGCGAGAAAAATGATGTAAGAGATGAAGATTTAAAAAAAATTTTGAAGAGTGGGCGGTCCTCGCGGGTTTGAACCGAGGACCGCCCTCTTATGAACCGGGAGTTCTAACCAACTGAGCTAAATATCTAATTGAGACCTCTGAACAAACCTGGCGCTCTCAGCAGATAGAGAAGTATGCTAATACAAGGCGAAAGTACGCAGGAGCTACTAGTAGCTTCAACTGCTTTCAACGAAGTAGTAGCATACTTCTCTTTCTGCCCGGTGGGAGGACTTTACAGAAGCAATCTTGCACAAAATTTTCTATCCTCGTAGCTATGGCTATGACTCAAGAAAAGTTTTGCACAATCACACTTCTGTAAAACCCTCTGAGAATGTCAGGTTTGTTCAGAGGTCTCAATTAGTCTGGCTGACAAAATCAGCCCCAATGTATGCCAAAAGAAGTCACTCCTTCGGCTAGGGTTTCGTTCAGCGTGAAATCCATCAGCAGTAAAACCGCATTTTGAAATCATATAGCCTAATTATCCTCTTCAAAAGCGTAGCTGTGTTACACTTTTACAATTTCAAAAATAGGCATTAGTGTGAATGAGAGTTCTCAAGTTTTAGCACGAAAATATCGTCCCGAGAGTTTTAGCGAACTGATCGGTCAAGAGACGATCTCACAGACCCTTTCACTTGCCCTTGACTCTAACCGTCTTTCGCACGCCTATCTCTTCTCAGGTCTGCGCGGCTCTGGAAAGACATCAACGGCTCGTATCTTCGCCAAAGCACTTATCTGTGAACAAGGTCCTACCTCTAATGCTTGCGGTGTTTGTGAGCACTGTCTTATGGCTAAAGAGGGTCGTCACATCGACATCATCGAGATGGATGCCGCCTCTAGTCGTAAGATCGATGACATACGTGACCTTATAGAACATACCAAGTACAAACCGGCTGCCGGTAAATACAAGATCTTTATCATCGATGAAGTCCATATGCTTACCAAAGAGGCGTTTAATGCCTTGCTTAAAACACTTGAAGAACCTCCGCCGTATGTCAAGTTCATCTTGGCAACAACTGACCCACTGAAACTGCCGGCAACCATCTTAAGCCGTACTCAGCATTTTCGTTTTAAACGCATCTCTAATATCAATGTGGTTCATCATCTTCAACATATTCTTCAACTTGAAAATATCACCTATGAAGACGCTGCTTTAGACATTTTGGCACGTAGCGGATCAGGCAGTCTTCGTGACACCTTGACCCTGCTCGACCAAGCTATCATCTACTCTAAAAATCATGTCGATGTCCAGACAGTGACCGACATGCTTGGCCTTGTCGACCCGCAATTTCTTGAAACAGTCTTCACTGCCATTTTCAATAACGATAGAGAGGCTGTTCTTGGTTATATTCAAGAACTTGAAGATTATGAAGCAGAGATGGTGGTCGATGAACTCATCGCCTTTTTAAAAGAGCGTCTCTATGCCCAAGACGGCCGTTATTCTATTTTACTATTAGAGCGTTTTTTCCGTATCCTCTCCGATGCCAAATCACTTTTTAGTATCAATGCTGATGGCAGTTTTGTCCTAAGTATGATCTTTTTCAAGATGTTAGAGGCACTGAAAGTCAAAGAGATCGATCAGATGATCGAATCGTTGGAAATCCAGATCAGCAGCGGTGCACCAATACCTGTGCCTCAACCGGCAACACCGGTTACGCCTCAGGCAAAGCCAAAAGTAGAACAGCAAACGCCTGCACAGGCAACTCCTGAACAACAAAAGCCAGAACCAATACCTGAAGTTGAAAAAGCACCAGAACCAGAACCGGCGGTACAAGAACCTGTAATCAATGATGCAAAAGAGCGGGCTCTGTTTGAGCAGCTTATTAAAAAGATCGAAGACCGCAGCATCGATCTCGGTGTATGTTTTAAAGAGCAGATCACCTTTGTATCATACGCTGAAAACATTCTAACCTGGGAAAGTTGTGCAGACGAAGAGTGTAAAAAACAGTTAAAACACGGCTACAGTGTTATCAAACAGTTTGTACGCGAGATCTTTGGTTTTGAGACACAGATCAAAGCGCAGAAGTGTTCAAAACCTACTTCACAAACACCGCCGCAACAGTCACCTGTACCTGAAACACAAGTTCAAACACCTCAAAATGAGGTACAAGACCAAAGTCACGTTCAACAGCAACCCTCTCAACAGATGGCTGCACCTGAAAACTCTGAACCCGCACCCCAAGTCTCATCAATGACCGAAGAGTCAGAGGTCGGAACAGGCTCTTGTGTCACAAATTGCAGTGAGAGTGACCAATCAACCAAAGAGTTTGACGGTCAGGCTATCCTCGACGAACCAATGATCCAAAAAGCCACCGAGCTTTTTGAAGCCACTAAGATCACTATACAAAACAAAGTATAGTGAACAATTTTAATACGACATTTTTTCATGAGCGTCTGCTATCTTTTGAAGATGGGGCCTATGATGTCCTATTTAATAATAAACGCTATCTTTTTAGAAAAGAGACACTCCTCAATGGCAGACTTATTAAAGTCTATGCTGAAGAGCTGGGCGACACAAATTTCATCAGTCTTAACTACTATCCTCAAACAGCCAATGGTCTATTGAAACCATGCGAAATGCCTGATGAAAAAGTGATTGAGTTTATTACAAATTGTCGTCTTGTTTACGATTCTGATGTCAGTATTATTTGCAAAATAGCGCTTTCTTGACAATCAAACAATAAGCTAGCCTCTCCCTATTAATCTGTCAATACTTGACTGGAATAAATAGCAATACAAAAGTTATATCGATAATGCTAACATTCTTGAGAATTTCTATTTCTTACTTCAAAATCTAAAAGTTATCCTTATAAATTCGATATACTTCAGTTATAACCATATTATTAGAAAAAAAGGAATTTAAATGCAAATTAATTACGGACCTTATATTATTAAAACACATGAATTAGATCAGAAGTTATCTGTTCAAGTAACTTCTGAGTTAGGTGAAGTGAGTATGAGAGAGGAAGATCATCGTGCACACGACTTTCCAAACGGAATTTGCTTTCATATTGAGAACCCTTCAGAAAAACCTGAAGCTAAAGGTTTAAAAAAATACTCTTTTGGTGAATATACTTTTATTCTAGGTATTAATAACAGTGGTGAATTATTTCTTTTTTATAGTGTAAAACTATCTGTTGGGAAGAAAATAATTGACGGTAAAGATACGCTAAATCTAGCATTTTTAAAAGACCCTAAAGCATAAATAATTTTTGACGGCATCCCAATGCCGTTGTCATATACAATTCGTTCCTATAGACATGGGACAAACACTCCTTTACTTCATTACCCGGTTCAACCACAAATGCATTACAATATAACCTGATGAGCAAAAGCAGGTAAACAAAAATATGATTAAAGGTACTAATCGCAGTGTTAGGCTTCAGTATATATGCTAGTTAAAAGTTGTTTTGATAAAAAGAAATGTTAGATGTTTAAAAGAGATGGTGCGCACGAGAAGATTTGAACTTCCACACCCGAAGGCACTACCCCCTCAAGGTAGCGTGTCTACCGTTCCACCACGTGCGCGTAAATGAAAAGTTTTTGTAGTAAGTTTAGAAAAAGTTATTGAGGGCTTTTAACAAACTAAGACGTGAAAGAATCACGTCTTAAAAAGGTATTGATTATCCTAGGTACGGGTTAGCGTAAAGAGCGATAAGAGCAATTACTAGAGTATAGATAACTTGCGCTTCGATCATTGCAAGAGCGATGAACATTGTAGTCATTAGTTTTCCACCAAGACCTGGGTTACGTGCAGTACCAGCGATAGTTGCAGCAGCAGTGTTACCCATACCGATAGCACCACCAAGTGCAGCAAGACCAAGACCAACACCAGCAGCGATCATAGAGTACGCTTTAAGAGTTTGGTTAGCAACGTCTGCTTCAGCAGCGAATGCAGCAGCACCGAATGCTACCATTAAGAAAAGAATTTTTTTCATTGTAAATCTCCGTATAAAAAATCAAAGTCCGTTCGGCTAGCGTAA
>JAUWLG010000258.1 GCA_030613795.1 Helicobacteraceae bacterium | reverse complement strand
ATAGAAGATTACACAGCAGAAAATGGTTTTGGCCCAAATGCGGAGAAGTATGCCACCATAATCAAAGCCAACTTAGGAATGGACTACGACTTAAAAGATTATCAAAAAGTGAGTTTTGAAGGAAGCCACTCTCAAGATGAGCTTCACCAGCAAGTCGAGAGCCAAGTCAAGATCGGATATCAGTACAGGTTTTAATAGAGGACAATCCTTACGACTCTGACTGAAGCAGACATGAAACGCCACTACTCGCAGCAACCATAGTTATAAGAACTATGCTTATACAGGCTTGATAATATTAAATACTTTAACTACATGGCAGTTAACAGCCATTCTTAAACACATATTAATTATAATTATATTGATGAAAAAAATTGTATTTATATCGTTATTGACATCTACTCTCTTTGCTGAACAGAAGCATAAGCTTTCTGATTTTTTTGTAGACCAAGATGTCAAAAAGATCACAAATGAGTCGGGGTATGGTAAATCCAATACTTACTCTCTACTCTTCGCGAAACACCAGTTGACTACAGAAGATAAAGATCTGCACTTTTTTTATGGGGCTAAAATGGGGCTTGTACAAGAGGACTATACCAGTGAAAACGGTTTTGGTATTCCACTAAACAAGATCGGAGCCTACTATGCTGCTGCGGCTGGAATGGAGTACGACTTGAGCAGCAGAGAGATGTTACTGGCAGAAGGTATTCGTTCAGAAGACCAAGTGCATCAACGTTCAGAAAGCAAAGTTCAACTTACTTATACGTACACTTACTAAAACGCTCTTTAGATCTATTTTTCGTCTAAAGGAACCTCTATTAATTTCTCTATCTTGATCAATGCGGCTGTCAACTCTTTTATATTAAAGACCCCATCCAAACGTTTGATCGTCTCTCCACTGCTCTTTATAAAATAGAAAGTCGGTGTACCGATAAAACTTAGACCATGGATGTCATCATCATGGACATCAAGATAAAGCGGTACAAAGTTCTTCTCTATCTGTTCTACTAAGGCATCATCCTCAAAGACAATGTTCTCCATATACCAACAGGCATCACAGTTATCTTTAGAGAGCATGATCATCACGCCCTTCTCTTGCTCTTTTGCCTTTTCGAAAGCCTTTGTATAACTAGAGGCCCAGCTAGGATCACCAAAAAGAGAAACAGCACCTAAAAGACAAAGAGATAAAAAAAGTTTCATTAAATTTTATAATTTATTTAGGTGTGCTAAAAACTTTTCGGGTGGTTGATAACCGATAATACGTGCATTTTTGATCTCTTCTCCACCTTTGAAAAAGAGGATGCCCGGAGGGCCAAACAGTCCAAAACGTTTTGTCAATGCTCTCTCATCATCGCTATTCGCTGTTACGTCAGCCTGTACCAAGACAAATTCTGACATCTTTGCTTTAACGCCGGCATCGGCAAAGGTAATGTGTTCCATCTCTTTACACGAGCTGCACCACTCCGCTGAAAAATCCAACATCACTGTTTTGTCTTTATTGGCTGCCAAAATTGCGTCTAACTCTGCGTTACTGTGGATGATATTCCAGTTGCTAGAACTACTCTGTGTTGCAGTTGTTCCCTGAACAACAGTTGTGCCTTTATTCGTAAATTGATCCAGAGGTGTAAACATAGATGTCGAACCACTCAGTGCACCGCTAAAGAGCAAGGCACCGTAGATCATAAAGAGAACACCCATGGCTTTGGTCAAGGCGTGCCAACCACGTTTACCTGCTTCTAACGGTTCGAGCGCTCCCATATAGACAGCAGAGAACATAAAGAAGATAGCCCACATCAACATCGTCACCGTGTCAGGCAAGATACGACTTAACATCCAGATAGCGATAGCCAGCATAACCGCGCCAAAGACGTGTGTCAATGTGTCCATCCAGCCGCCAGGACGAGGCATGAACTTACCGGCACCCGCACCAATAAACAGTAGAGGAAGTCCCATACCGATGCTCATGACAAACAGTGCTGCCCCACCAAGAAGAGCATTACCTGTCTGACCAATGTAGATCAGTGCTCCTGCCAGTCCCGGGGCAACACACGGCCCAACGATCAGCGCTGACAAAAAGCCCATCACAGCAACGCCAATAAAGCCGCCTTTAGAGCTTGCACTGTCTGAAGCTGATGAGAGTTTTGACTGCCATGATGCAGGAAGACCGATCTCATAAAAGCCGAACATCGAAAGAGCTAAGGCGATGAACACTAATGCAAATCCGCCAATTGCCCACTGGTTTTGAAGCAAGACTTGAAGGTTTTCTCCAAAGATACCGGCCAAGACACCTGCTATAGAGTAAGCAACGGCCATAGCAATGACATAGACTAACGAGAGCATAAACCCGCGTTTAGCACTTATGTCTTCACCTTGAGAGACAATGATCGATGAAAGGATCGGGATCATAGGGAAGATACATGGCGTAAGTGAAAGCACAACACCTATACCAAAAAAGATCGCCAAGATCGACCAGACAGAACCGCCCTTAAGTGCCTCTACGATCTCATCTGTCTCTGACGTACCAAAGGCGTCATCACTGCTAAGATCGGCACCCTCTTCAATAATTTTTTCATCTTTTTTCAATGTATCTGCAATAGAAGTCTCACCACTTGATACAGAAAGTGTTGCTGTATCGATTTCTAATATAAACTCTTTTGTAGATGGTTCATAACAGAGCCCTGCTTCTGAACACCCTTGATATTTCATAACAAGTGTTATCATCTCTTTTGCTGCGGCATCAGCAGTTTTTGAGAAACTGATTACCGAGGTCACGTCTTCTAAATAGACCATTTCACCATCATGGTCAACTGCTGCATTGGCAATATCCGTATTTTCAATGTGTAAAGTGGAATCACCTTTGATCGAAAAACCAAACTGCTCTTGATAGATATAGATCTTATCACCCAACTTCATAGTCGCCTCAACCGTGTTGCCATTGACAACTTTAGCTGATGGCATAAATGCCTCATCCGGCATTAAAAACTTACTCTCTGCGAAAAGAGAAATAGCCATAAGAAGTAAAGTAATAATTTTGTTCATATCTATCCTTGTGAGTGGTATTTTGCCTCAATTTTAATAACAGTTGA
>JAUWLG010000274.1 GCA_030613795.1 Helicobacteraceae bacterium | reverse complement strand
ATCGTGTGTAGCCGGCAGTTGGAAAACCTCGCCAAGGGGTAACAAGGTCCGCTTCATCTAAAATATAGCTGTACCCCAGGTTGATCTTATAATCACTAAACTTGGTCACTACTCTTGCTGCTACCATCTGAGAGTCCAGAGAGGTTGGATCGCTATACCCTTTTGGATCGACTTCACTGACACCACCTTTAAGAGAGGCCCCGTCAACGGCTCCAGCACCGTTGTCAAACTGCTTGATATAACGAATACCGGGAGCAATGGAGAAACTTCCAAAGTCAATTTTATAGTTTATCTCTCCCATTCCTTGCGCTAGAAGTTCAGGCACCACGTAAAAAGAGGCATCTATCGATAGATTTTTGATGCCTTCGTTTTTAAAATCACCCGTTATCAGTGGGGCGTCAGTCGGTTTACCCGCTGCTTTAAGCGCTGTATAGGTCAAACCCTTGTGCATCGCAGAATCATCATTTTCACTCCATTCTGGCTTCTCTGTGTCTGTCGAGTTTGCATCACCATACATCAAAACACTGTGTGCCTCAGCATGATCACGCAGTTTTTGCTGTGCAAGATAGGAAAGGTTCAGATAGGTGTCGGGAATATCTTTACTGGTAAGAACGATCCCATCAAATGTGTTTGGAATCATCTTTGTGTCATTTGACTTGGTGTAAAAGGTCTCTACCAGTTGACGACCTGCAATGATCTCGCTTTTTTGTGTTGGTTTATATCGAATGTAGGCTTGGCCAAGGACTGCCAAATTTTTTGAACCGGTATTGACAAACTCGTATCTGCCAAAGACATCTTTACCGGCTTTTAATCCAATTACCGGATCATCTTTAGCATCAAAAAATCCATGTGAATAGTAAAGAGCCCCACCAAAATCAAAGCCACTTGCCATTGCACTTTTATAGACTAAAGAGCCTCCCAATCCACTGATAAGATGAATATCATGTTTAGGGTCTTGCACATCCCACCAATAGTAAAAGGTGTTGGAACGAAGACGCCCATAGAACTTACCCTCTGAAAACATATCAAAGAAGCCATCGACCTCACCCGGCTTATCGTTATAAACAACCTGCGAATTGCTCTTCATTGTAGCGCGTGGACTCTCTTCTGTAACACTGTTCTCAGAAGCTGTTAGGTTAACGACAGCTGTTATTATGGCGATCAAGACTAGGTTAATCTTTTTCAATGACTTTCCCCTAAAATAGTTATGTTGTACGTCTTAAAGTATGCAAAACACGTTTGATTAAGTTGAAGATCAAGCTGTACCAACGAGTCCGCTGTTATCAACACTTTTAACTCCTCTTGTGTAGAGAGTCTCAGCGTCAAATAGACTTTTTTTCCATCTTCAACGATCTCTGTAATATCGCCGACCAACAGGTTTTGTGCACTGATCTCTACCTCTTGTTTTGCGATGATGATCTGGTTTGACTCAACCATAAAAGAGATCGCATCACCCTGAAAGAGGTTCATCGCTTTTTTACACTTAGCCTTTAAAGTGGTGTCACCATACTCTATTGCCACTTCACAGACATCTTCATTGCACTCTATTTTTGAGACTCTGCCATGAAGTGTTGAGGCGATATCCTTGGTAAACGACCTCTTTTCAAAAGCCTGATTAAAGCGCTCTTGATAACTCTCGATCTTACTTTGGTGGATCCTCTCCAGATCATCATAATAATCGATGAGATCTATCGCAAATGGCGTGATCTTTGCACCGCCGCCGCCTTTTCCGCCACTGGACTTACTGACCAAATTACTGCTGGAGTGACTGTTCATCTGATCAATACTGTCCCAAGCCCATTTGTAGCTTTTACCCATATCTTTTGCACCAGCGCTTATAGAACCGGTTCTAGCGATACTTTTCAGAAGTTCGATGCGCTCAGGTGTAATAAAGTGCTCTTGGTTGTACGTTAAAAAAAGCTTGCTTAGCAGTTGATAAGAGGATCCATTTTTCATAAGCGCAGTATACCTAAGTATATAACGCCCTGTCAATCCAATTTAAACTATTTCGCTAAAATTACAGTAATAAAGGGTAATAATGGAACTGACGCAAAAGCAGATCGACGACTTCAACACCAACGGTTTTTTACTTCTTAGAGGGTTTGCAGACCCGGACATGTGTGATGAGATCCGCGCATTAGCCGCTAAACACCTATACGAAATGATCGAACCGATAGAGAGTGAAGAGGAGTATCTTCAAAAGCGCAGTGGTGCTAAAACAACACGCCGCCTTAGACAAGTCTACGACAGAGACCCTCTCTTTGCACAGTGGATGACCAACCCTGAGATGCGCCCCATTTTAGAACAGCTTTTAGGAGAGGAACCTCGCCTGCTTTTGGCACATCACAACTCCATTATGACCAAACTCCCTCATGTCAGCTCAGTCACCACCTGGCACCAGGACATTCGCTACTGGCATTTTGAAGATGACAACCTCTTGAGTGTCTGGCTGAGTCTGGGTGATGAGTATCTTGACAATGGTCTGCTTGAGTTTATACCCGGTACACATAAAATGACATTTTCACTCGAGCAGTTTGATGAAAACTCTGCTTTTAGAGAGGATCTACCGGAGAACCAAGCTATCATCGCTAACCGTGTTCATTTTAATCTCAAAAAAGGCGATGTGGTTTTGTTCCATGCCAAAACACTGCACTACGCCAATAAAAATGACAGTGATGAACCTAAGATCTCTTTTGTCTACAGTTTACGCGGTATCTCTAACAAACCGATTCCCAATACACGCAGTGATTTTAGAGAAGTTATCCTCTAAAAGTTCAAGGCCGTCGACTTGGCGAGCTGCATCAAAGCAGGCTCGATGTGATGTTCTTTGTTAGCAACATCAGCAATTGATTTATAGTTAAACCGGCTGTCGTTGTAACAGCTGAT
>JAUWLG010000227.1 GCA_030613795.1 Helicobacteraceae bacterium | reverse complement strand
TGTTTTAATTTTTATGCCGCAAGTTTACACAGAAATAAATTATATTGTCTTAACGACTTTAAGGTTGGATTTAGTTAAGATTCATTTAAGAGAAGCTCTTAATTCTAGAGTGGCTCTCGGGGTGATGCTTGCAGTTCAGCAAGAGAAGTAAATGCTTTTTCTCTATACATCTCGACTGCAACACGGCCGATCATCGCAGCATTGTCGGAGCAGTATTTGAGTTCAGCCAAATGCAGCTTAGCCCCATACGGCGCGAGCATCGCTTCCACTTTGTCACGCAGGTATAGGTTGGCACTTGCCCCGCCGACAATCGCAAAGTTTTTGGGCGGATGTTCGACGAAATACTTTTTTATCTTTCTAATAAGATGCTCACTTGCAACCTCTTGGAATGAAGCCGCAATATCAGCATAGTCTGCTTCACTGCCCTCTTCGACTGCTAAACGTACCGCATTTTTAATGCCTGAATACGAAAATGCAAAGACCTTTTTTTGTTGAAGCGGAATAGTGAAACCATAGCGTTTAGGGTCACCCTCTTTTGCCAATTTCTCAATGACAGGACCACCAGGGTAAGAAAGACCCATCATCTTAGCGACCTTGTCAAAGCTCTCGCCAAAACCGTCATCCATCGTACTGGCCACTGTTTCCATCTCATTAAGTGATTTGACTTCCACAACCTGAGTATGTCCCCCTGAAACAAGTAAGACAGTCTGTGGAAAGATCACTTCTTTGTCAATAAAAAGCGAATAGATGTGTCCTTTAAGATGGTTAACTCCAATAAGCGGCAGATCAAGTGTCACACTAAGCGCTTTGGCCATCGTGACACCCTCCATCAGTGTGACCGCGAGTCCCGGTGCGTTGGTCACCGCGATCGCTTTTAACTGACTAAAGTAAGGTTGACACTCTTCAAGAATCTTTGGCAAAGCTTCCGCATGCAGACGCGAAGCCAATTCAGGGACGACGCCGCCATAAACTGCATGTTCTAACTCTTGAGAGATCTTTTTATGATAAACAAGCTTTTTACTCTCTATCTCCGTAATAGCTATAGAGCTGTCATCACAAGATGATTCAATTGATAAAATCATTTTTCTTCTACCCCTTCACTCTCTGCTCTTTTCCCATTTACCATTTACGATTCACCATTGTTCTTCTTGACCCAGTCAAGAGCCCAAGGCCACTCACCAAAACCGCTATCAGCATTAATATGTCCAGCCCTTTTTAAAACCTTCATCTCTACATCCAAGGCGCTTTGAAGATCGATACTCTCGATCGTACTCATGTATGGATCATCGGTAGAGGTGACCATCATCACCTCTTTTGCAAACAGTCGATCCGGAGGTGTTACCGGGAAAAAACTTTTGATGATATCAAGGTCTAGATCTAAACGCGGCGGTGAGACAAGAAGCAGACGTTCAACCTCATCGATCTCACCTTCATGGCAGAGATGGAACCAGAGAGAGTTGGCAAGCGAATGGCAGATGACCACATCCGGCTGAAACTCTTTTAACAAGGTTTTGACCTGCTTCATCCAGCGGTTTTTAGTAGGAAAATGAGGGTTGTCTAAAAGAGGAAACGCCACTTGTCCGTAATCTTTTGCAATCTCACCAGCCAACCACGACTGCCAATGCGGGTAGTCACTGCCACCCCAGCCATGTAGTAAAAGAACCTTCTCTCTCACTGCATTGCCTTTATGTAGCTGCGTACTTCGGCATCAAGGGTAAAGACATCCTCTATACTTTGTGGTTCATCTCTAAA
Source organism: Helicobacteraceae bacterium (assembly GCA_030613795.1). Lineage (GTDB taxonomy): Bacteria > Campylobacterota > Campylobacteria > Campylobacterales > Sulfurimonadaceae > Sulfonitrofixus. The sequence continues at coordinate 1,668 of JAUWLG010000227.1, read as the reverse complement.
ATGTTCAAATGCATCAATAACCCGTTTTGAGATCTCTAAAAAGCCGATCTTGCCCTCTACAAAAAGCTCGATAGCTGCTTCGTTGGCCGCATTGACCACAACACCGCGTTTTGGGTTGGCAAGCAGCTCTTCTCTGATCTGCCAGATCGGATAGCGATCCGTCGTGATCTCACGAAACTCCAACGAACCTACCTCAAGCAGATTCACCGGTTTTAAGATCTCTTCATCCGCTTTTCCCATCACAGCGTAGGCAATAGGCAGTTGCATGTTAGCTTTGGCAAAGTGTGCCGTCGTTGAACCGTCTTTGTAGTCGATGAGCGCATGGATAAGTGACTTGGTCTCGATCAGAGCGTCATATTCACCCTCACCAAAGAGCCAACGTGCTTCTAAAAGCTCAAACATCTTATTCATCATAGAAGCACTATCGATCGTGATCTTCTGCCCCATCGCCCAGTTTGGATGGTTCAGCGCATCTTGGAGTGTTGCATTTTTAATTCTTTCTATCGGCCAGTCTCGAAAAGCACCGCCGCTAGCCGTAATAAGCATACGCTCAATGGGGCGTTTTGTGTTGTTCAGATACCAGAGCCCAAAATGTTCACTGTCAATAGGCTGTATCTTCGACATGTCAATAAAGGCACCGCCTGCGACCAATGACTCTTTGTTCGCCAGGGCCACACGTTTGCTACACTCTATCGCTTTGAGTGTTGGTCGAAGCCCCATAAAACCGACAAGGGCATTCACTACTAACTCACTTTTAGAGGCTTCTATTGCATCTAATATCGCCGCATCACCTTGGGTGACATCATGGTGGTCTACTGTTGAGATATCCACCGAGTCGGCAACGACTACCTTTACAGGGCGATGTCTTTTAATTTGTTGGTTCAAAAGGTCGATATTGTTCCCGGCAACAAGAACTTCAATATCAAGGTCAAATTTTTTAGCGATCTCAAGGGTGTTGACCCCTATGGAACCGGTAGATCCTAAAACGATCACCTTATGCGAGACCTCTTAAAAGAATCACCATCATGATCGCACCAAAAAGAAATCCATCAATGCGGTCAAGTGCTCCGCCGTGGCCCGGTAAAAGGCTGCCGCTGTCTTTCACACCTGCACTGCGTTTCAGATAGCTCTCAAAGAGATCGCCAAAGACAGAGATAGCTGCTACAGCCGCTGAGATGAGCAGCGCACTCCACGCCCCAACTTCATATATACCGACAACAAGACCAAAAATTGCCCCTATAAAAATACCGCCCGCAACACCTTCCATTGTCTTGTTCGGTGAGGTCGGTGAGAACTTTGTTTTACCCATACTTTTACCCACCACATATGCTCCGACATCAGCACCGGCAATGATCATGATCATCCAGAAGATGGCGTAGATCCCATAGTCCGTGTAGAGGGTAAGCATAAACAGCATTCCTGCCGTAGGATAGATAAACCCAAAAAGAGTTTTGACCTCTTTTTGAGGATCATAAGCATACACAGCCGCTGCCACAAGCGCAGCGATCAGGAACAGGTCATCCGCTTTGGGGTAAAACGCCGCCAAAACCCACAGTGCCCCTGCAAAATAGATATTACTGTTTTTATCGACCCCAAAAAGGGCATTAGCCTCACGAAAAGCGACCAGATAGATCACCCCGAGTGTCGCCCAGATAAGCAAAAAGTTGT
>JAUWLG010000281.1 GCA_030613795.1 Helicobacteraceae bacterium | reverse complement strand
TCTCGATAAATCGGAGATTTGGTAAATGGTGAATGGTGAATGGTCAATGGGGATTGGTTAAGGTTATCTACGATAATTTTATAAAGCTCGTTGAGGGTGTTTCGTCCCCCGACTGCCACGTTGAAGGCTTCGCCAAATGCTTCTTCATTGGTCGTCAGCCCTGCCAAGATGTTCCTCTGAATGACATTGTCGATATAGGTGAAGTCACGGCTTGTCTCACCATCGCCGTTGATGTAGACATCTTCGCCTTTGATGAGAGAGCTTACCCATTTTGGGATGACCGCTGCATACGCTCCGTCAGGGTCTTGTCGTTTTCCAAAGACGTTGAAGTAGCGCAGACCGACGGTCTCTATGCCGTAAGTCTTAGTGAAAACATCAGCATAAAGCTCATTCGTCATCTTCATCACGGCATAAGGTGATAGCAGTTTTCCTGTGCGCTCTTCTACTTTCGGTAACTCTTGTGAATCACCATAGACGGAGCTCGATGAAGCATAGACAAAACGTTTGATTCCGGCATCTTTGGCTGCCGTCAACATGTTTAAAAAACCGGTTATATTAGAAAGATTTGAGGTAATCGGATCAGCGATAGAGCGTGGTACCGAACCTAAAGCCGCCTGATGCAAGACAATGTCAACTCCTTTACATGCTTGTTCACATGTTGCAAGGTCTGCGATGTCACCTTCGATAAAAGTAAAGTTCTTCCCTAGTTCACCACTAACTGATTCCAACGCTTCATCGATGTTTTTCTGGTAACCGGTAGAGAAGTTGTCAAGACCTACTACTTTTTGATCGTTCTTTAACAAAAACTCAGCCAAATTGGAACCTATGAAACCTGCCACCCCAGTGACCAACCAGGTTTTTTGTTCTGTTTTCAGTTGCTCTACTGCTTTTTCAAAGGCTGTCATTACAGTCGTCCATCTACATTTTTCTTATCTAGGATTGATTTGATGTCAAATACAACCTGTTGATCAGTAGTCTTTAGAGCAAGTGTTTTAAACTCATCTTGTGCCACAGTAAGTACGACGGCATCGTAATCCGCAATACCGACTTCATCACACATAGCACCTGAGCCAATGAGATGTACCCCATACTCTCGTTTCACTTCATCTTTATCTGCCCAAGGATCGCACACATCTATCTCTGTTCCAAATTCTTCTAGTTCTTGAATGACATCGATAACACGGGAGTTACGAATATCGGGGCAGTTCTCCTTAAATGTAATACCAAGAACAAGAACCTTAGCACCTTTGATCTTCAGCCCTTTTTTGATCATCAGTTTGATAACCTGGTTGGCAACATATATCCCCATGTTGTCGTTAAGATGACGACCTGCGAGGATGATCTCTGGATTGTAGCCGACCTGCTGCGCTTTGTAGGTCAGGTAGTACGGATCCACACCGATACAGTGTCCGCCGACTAGACCCGGTTTGAAAGAGAGAAAGTTCCACTTAGTTCCAGCCGCTTCGAGAACAGCAGCAGTATCTATATCGAGCTTGTTGAAGATCATCGCAAGTTCATTGACAAAAGCGATGTTAATGTCACGCTGAGAGTTTTCAATGACCTTCGCCGCTTCCGCCACTTTAATACTTGGTGCAAGATGGGTACCAGCTGTAATGATGCTTTTATAAAGGGCATCGACCTTCTGCCCAATTTCCGGTGTCGAACCAGACGTTACTTTGAGAATTGTAGTAATAGTGTGTTTCTTGTCACCGGGGTTAATACGTTCAGGCGAATAGCCGCAGAAAAAATCTTTATTAAAACGGAGTCCGCTGATCTTTTCTAACAGTGGTACACACTCCTCTTCTGTCGCTCCGGGATAGACCGTTGACTCATAGATGACAATATCATCTTTTTTGAGTACTTTTGCAACGGACTCACTCGCGTTTATGAGTAAGGTCAAGTCAGGTCGCTTGTGTTCATCGACCGGTGTAGGAACAGCGACGATGTAGATGTTACACTCTGCAATATCATCTAAAGTATTTGTAAAAGAGAGATGTGAATTTTGGATGACATCTTCAAGAACATCTTCTTCGACTTCTAACGTTCTATAATGTCCGGAGTGGAGTTCATCGATGCGCCACTGTGCTATGTCAAAACCGATGGTCTCATACTTTTTTCCAAACTCCACTGCTAAAGGAAGTCCAACATATCCCAGACCGATAACAGCAATTCTATGTTCCATATAAAAAAATTTCCTGAATTATTATCTATTTCTATGATCAACATTTTTATATGTTATTAATAAATAGTTACTTACACATAGATTTTATTGTTAAACATTATACTTCAATAACATCAAAAGTATATCAGGTTGGGATTGAAATTGGTGGGTGTTTGCTAAGTGGGTTGCTTTTGCGTTCATAGGACAAGCCTATGAACTTTACTATTGTGATTGCAGAGTTTGTTTGCTAGTCTTTAACTGTTAAACAGCTATTAGACACTCAGTTCAGTTTTGATCTTCTCAAATTTTTTCTGACCGATGCCTTTGACCTCCATAAGATCAGACGTCTTTTCGAACTTATGGTCTTTACGATACTTAACGATCTTTTCTGCTGTACTTTGACCAATACCCGGCAGCGTCGACAACTCTTCGATAGAGGCAGTATTAATATTGACCGCCCACAGTGATACACTCAGCATTAAAGCTGAAACAAATGCTAAAAACTTCATTTTTAGACTCCTTTTTTTTTGGTCACAAGAAGAATGTTACAAAATATTATATTAAACTAATATTAATTTATTTTAACATTTATAAACTCATTTCATTTTTTAGAGCTGAAATAGGAATTATAGAAAGGTGGCATAGCATGAGAGAGCTTTCAAGTGTTC
>JAUWLG010000304.1 GCA_030613795.1 Helicobacteraceae bacterium | reverse complement strand
ATCGGTTTAGCAATTTACGCGGTCTATGCTTTGGTGCTGGGCGGACTGTAAAGAACAGACAAAGCAGCCTCTCCCCGTTTTCAAACCGCAACACCGCCTAAACGGTAGGTACAGGAAAGGTCAGAAGGTCTGGCTCTGTTTTTTGATCTGTATATTTTGACCATCCCATTTTGTGATGAGATTGAACTTTCCTGCCAGCTCATTTATACGTATGACTTCAGAAATGCCTTCGGCATCAAGCGACTTTGCAGTAAGAACAATGGTTTCGTTGATGATCTCGCCAAGTTCATGATACTCAAGCTCTAATTTGGAGAGTGCGTTATATAAACTTTTAATCATAATATACAACCTTTAATAATATATTTACATTCTAACCTATTTTAGGTTATAAACGATAAAAAATTGCATAGAATCAGAATAATCCCCCAGAACGTGGATAAAGAAAGAAGGAAAAGATAAAAAACAGTGCATAAAAGTGAAGCTGATCGAAGGCGTTGAAGGAACAGAGCAGCCTCGTATCATTGCAAACGCACTCAACTCTCGGCCAGGACCACCTTGTTCCTGCCGCTCTCTTTCGCTTCGTAGAGGGCCACATCGGCGCGCTTTATGGTCTGGTCGATCGACTCATTCTCGGCATGAAGTGTTATCCCGAGACTGCATCCAACGTGCCCGACCACCTCAAAAGGTTCATTATCAACGCGCTGCCTGACATGCTCGGCCATCCGTCTTAATGTTTCGATCGATTCCGTCTCTATAACTAACAAGAACTCTTCCCCGCCCCAACGGATCAGCAGGTCATCGTTACGAATGGAGTATCTTACCGTCGATACAAGATGCTTCAGGACCTGGTCGCCGATGTCATGACCGAAGGTGTCGTTCACTCTTTTGAAATGGTCGATATCAAGCATAATGAGACCGAGATAAGTGTTTCTCTTTTCGGCATTTTCAATAAGATTATGTATATTCGCATCAAAGAAGTCCCTGCTGTAAGCGCCGGTCAGATGGTCACGGCTCACCCTCTGTTCCAGCGCAAACTTCTCCAGCATCGTCTCGCTGATATCGGTAAAGGAGACAATGAAGTCATCATCGTCGAAACGGTTGACGGAGATACTGAATACATGGGGATGCCGGTGTGTATTGACCAGCGAGACCACACGCTCTTTTTTTGGAAGTGTCTCTAAAGTCTCGATCCAGGTTGAGCCATCGGGCACTTTCCCGGAGTGGAAAAACCTCTCATCTTCAACAAAAAGGTCGTAGAGGCAGTCATGCTCTTTCAATAAATCTTCCAGGGAGTCATAACCGAAAAAGTGCAAAAACGACTGATTGGCCTTTTTTAAACGTTTGCCGTCTGTTTGAATGATAATGTTTTTCTGCAGATCAAAAAGCCGCTGAAGCTTGTTCTGATCGGCGATGCGGTCCGTAATGTCGTAGACGGTCCCGATAGAGCGTATGGGCTTGTCGTCACTGTTGTAGGAGTGTTTACAGCGCTCTTCGACATAACGTACCGCTCCGTTTTTCTGAATGATGCGATGGACGATGTTGTAGCGTCTTTTCTCTTCTATGGATTGCTGATATTCATTAGCCAATGCTTCCCGGTCCTCCGGATGGACATAACTCAAAAACCCCTCATAGCTAGCTTCAAACTCTTGCGGTTCCAGTCCGAAAATCCGGTAGACCTCATCGCTCCAGAAGAGTCTGTTCTCTTCCAGATCGAACTCCCAAAAGCCCAAATGGGCGATATTCTGCGCCTCTTTGAGCCGCTTGTTTGAATTTTGCAGCTTCTCTTCCGCGGCTTTGAGGCTGTTTTGAATCGTGACGAGATAGCGAATTATAAGTGCGATTAGGCAGGAAATAAGAAAGCCGGTAATAATCGGGGTGATCAAAGCGGCTATCATGAGGTTCCTGTCAAAAAAACCGCCTGTCAACCAGTAGCTTTGTACCATTACCAGTACCTCTGTGATGATCGTAGCCAACGCCGTAAAGAGGATAATGAATGGCCAAAATCCCAACCCCGCTAAAAAAGAGAGCACTTTTGTCACTGAAAATCCTTAATTCATACTGCTAAACCGGATTATTGGGTCGCGGAATACTTAGTAGATACACAGAACTTAAAGTATAAAGTAAACATATGTTAATAAAGCTGAAGAGAGGTGCGAACAATCGTGCTGACGGTCAACAAAACCGTTGTATTCAGCGGCTTTGCCAATGCCGGTGCTGCTGTTAAGAAGACCGGGAACAGGTTAGTGATGGATGGTTATAAGATGAAGAAGCGTATCGAAAAAGTTTGCGTGGATACAAAAAGCCCTTGGGCAAGAGCAAGATAAAGTTTAAATAGAAAAAAGAGGCTGCGTAGACTAAAACAGTTAGTGCGTCCATTCAGTAGTAAAGGGCGGCATTACGACACCTTTGAAGGTGATGGTCCCATCAACAAGCCCAAGGTAGAGTGTATCACCGCTAGTCGGGTAGACTTCGGTGTTGTCACCTACCCACCCTTCTTGATTGGCACGATAAAAACAGGCCGCCATCCCCGTACCGCAAGCCAGTGTCTCATCCTCAACACCGCGTTCATAGGTACGAACGCG
>JAUWLG010000284.1 GCA_030613795.1 Helicobacteraceae bacterium | reverse complement strand
GGTGGCAAAACTTGACCGTTTCTCAACACCAAAGATGAAAAAAGCAACGATTCAAGGTCTAAAAGATGGCACTATTGACACGGTGGTCGGTACCCATGCCCTTTTTGGTGCGGAGTTCAAGAACCTTGGACTTGTCATCATCGATGAAGAGCACAAGTTCGGCGTGAAACAAAAAGAGAAGCTCAAGCAGATGTACGAAGAGGTGCACCTGCTCTCTATGAGTGCAACACCGATCCCTCGTTCACTCAACCAGGCGATGAGTTCTATAAAGACGATGAGTCAGCTTTTGACACCTCCCAGTGAGCGACAAGGTGTACGTACTTTTGTAAAAGCCTATGATGATAAACTTGTCAAAGAGGTCATTTTACGTGAGTTACGTCGTGGTGGTCAAGTGTTCTATGTCTTTAATAACATCAAGATGATGCCGATCAAAGAGGGTGAGCTTAAAAAGCTGTTGCCTGACCTTCGTATTTTGATGTTACACTCACAAGTAGGTGCCGCAGATACTGAAAAAGCCCTGCTTGACTTCCAAGATGGTAAATACGACATTATGCTTGCAACCTCTATCATTGAGTCAGGTATCCACATGCCGCAGGTCAACACGATGCTTGTTGACGGTGCAGACCGTTTTGGTATAGCAGACCTGCACCAGCTTCGTGGTCGTGTCGGACGTGGACATACGGAAGGCTTTGCATACTTCATCGTCGACAACAAAGAGAACTTGACTGATGAGGCTAAAAAGCGTCTGATCGCCTTAGAGTCTAACAGCTTTTTAGGAAGCGGTTCTATCTTGGCGTTTCACGATCTTGAGATCCGTGGCGGGGGCAACCTGGTGGGTGATGCGCAGAGCGGCCACATCAAAAACATCGGTTATTCGCTCTATCTTAAGATGCTCGAAGATGCTATTAAAGAGTTGAGCAACACGCAAGACAAAGCGCGTGCCAAAGTAGACATCAAGTTGACTATTTCAGCGTATATTTCTGATGAAGTAGTACAACAAGACAGATTAAGACTCGAACTGTACCGCCGTCTCTCTCAGTGTGAAGAACCGACTGAGATCTATGAGATCGAAGAAGAGGCGATTGATCGTTTTGGTACGCTAAATGAGCCGACAAAACAGTTTTTTGAGCTTATGGTTATAAAACTTCTCGCTATTGAGAAGAAGATCATTAAGATCATGAACTACGGACAAAACATTACCATCGAGTATGCTAACGCTTCGAAAGAGTCTCTGAAAGCGCCAAGTAAAGATGATGATGACATCATTAAAGAGGTTCTGTATTACCTGCGTAATGCAAAACCGAAGGTATTGTAAATATGGCATCAGAATCAACAATTCAATGCAGGGAGACACTAAATGCCGAATCGTAAAAAACTTTCACTAGCATTTATTGGCGACATCGTCGGTCGACCGGGTCGGAGCATGGTCAAAGAGCACCTTAAAAAACTACGCGAAGAGTTTGGTGTCGACTTTGTTATTGCCAACTATGAAAATGCCTCTCATGGCTTTGGACTGACGAGTAAAAATGCTCAGGAGCTTTTTGGTGCGGGCATTGATGTTATGACAGGCGGTAACCACTCTTTTGACAAAAAAGAGATCGCGCCTCTGTTTGAAACCATGGAACTGCTGCGCCCTCACAACTACCCTGATGCTATGCCTGGGACAGGTGTAAAGATGTATGAAGTGAACGGCAGCAGACTGGGTGTTGTCAATGTCATGGGCCATTACACTATGCCTATGGCCGACAACCCTTTTATCTGTGCGCAAAAGGCTGTTGAAGGTCTAAAAGAAGAGGGTGCAGAAGTGATCTTTATGGACGTTCATGCGGAAGCCAGCAGTGAAAAACGGGCCATGATGATGATGTTTCAAGGCGAGGTGAGCGGTATCATCGGAACGCACACTCATGTGGGAACAGATGATTTTCAGATAGCAAATGGTACTGCTTATATGAGTGATATTGGGCTAACAGGATGTCGTGACAACATCATCGGTATGGAGGCAAAAATACCGCTTCAAAGATTTTTAACGGGTATCGGCGGCCATTTTAATGTCCCTGACAAATGTAAAAAGATCTTGCAGGTCGCCATTATGAACCTCGAAGACGGCAAGTGTGTCAGTGCGAAAAAAATAAAGATCTTTGATGATGGCAGGCGTCTGGAGAGCGAGGCATGGCTAGAGTCATAATGGATACAGGTCATGATCTCTACCTAGCACTGCAAAAGCTCGATCTTTTAGAAAACTCACCTGAACATTGGTGGCCTAATGCCTACACGTTTGAGGTGCTGGTCGGTGCCATTCTTACCCAAAACACACAGTGGACACGCGTTGAACTCTCACTGGATAATTTACGAAACAATAATATTTTGTCGCTTGAACAGTTAGCTAACACAGAGATGGAACTGCTTATTGAATGTATCCGTCCGAGCGGGTTTCATAAAGCCAAATCTAAAAATATTCAGACCCTATGTCAAAATATCATCAGAGACTTTGGTGACTTCTCTAATTTTCAATATGAAGTGAGTCGAGAGTGGCTGTTGGCTCAGCGCGGTATCGGTCCAGAGAGTGCAGATGCGATTCTCTGTTATGGCTGCCGGCAAGAGGTGATGGTTGTTGACAAATATACCCAACAACTTCTTCAGGCCTTGGGCCGGGAGTTTGATGACTATGAAGAAATTCAATTATGGTGCGAGGATGGGTTTAAAAGTGACGATCTGCATCATGACCTGGCTCTGTTTCACGGGATGATCGTAGAGTATATGAAACGTTATAAAAAGGGCAAGATCATAGATATTACACCTTTGAGCTAAGTG
>JAUWLG010000229.1 GCA_030613795.1 Helicobacteraceae bacterium | reverse complement strand
TAATTCGATGCCGTCTAACTCTTTCTGTGAGAGTCTAAAGTTAAGCTCTTTTTCGCTCAATTGCAGCAAAAAGAGGATCTGCGGGTAGTTGCCGTCTGTTGCAAAACGGTTGAGATGCAAGATGGCGGTTTGCGAGATATTCTCTTGCACCATAGCGTAGGCAACACCCGACACCACACTGCGATCAGAGATGACAAGTTTGTCGAGGTTGGGACGGACTACCTCTTGCATATGTTCTGCACGGTCAGCCAAAAAGAGCAGAAACTCTGCCTTTGCACTCTGCACCTCGCCGCTTAGAACAATGTTGCGAATACGCTAGCCGATCTTAGTCGCACCGGGCTCTTTAGTGATGACAGCATCGGGATACGCCTCTGAAAGACGTGCGATCTGCGTACTTTTTCCGGCGGTATCGATCCCTTCTATTGCAATGTACACGATTTCATCCCCCCGATTATCTTTTGCACTTCTGGCGGAAGAAGGTGGTCGGTCTTGCCGTTGAACTTCAATAGGTTTCGAACGATCGATGAACTGATAAAAGCGTTTTTGAGGTATGGCATCAGGTAGACGGTCTCAATGCTTTTGTCTAGGGAGTTGTTCAGGTAGCCGAGTTGGAGCTCATACTCAAAATCACTTACGGCGCGAAGACCACGAATGATTATCTTTGCATCGAGTGAAGCTGCGAGATCGACCGTCAGGTTGTCAAAACCGACGACACGTACATTGTCTAGGTCTTGTATGGCTGTTTGCACCATCTCGATACGTTCGTCTAATGTGAACATCGGCTTTTTGTCACGTGAATCTGCTACAGCAACAACCACTTCATCAAAGAGGTCACAGGCGCGTTTGATGATATCGAGGTGGCCATTGGTAATAGGATCAAAAGTTCCAGGGTAGAGGGCGATCTTAGGACTAGTCATTGTCACTCCAGCGTTTGTATAAATTATTTTCAATACCGATAAGGTCAAACCACTTACCGATCATAAAGTCTTCCATCTTCTCTAAGGTGTCCTGTTCGGAGTAGTATGCCATCACAGGTGGTGCGATGATGATACCAAGAGTAGAGAGTTTATGCATGTTCTCTAAAGCGATAGGTGAAAAGGGCATCTCTCTAGGTGCTAAAAGCAGTTTTTTCTGCTCTTTGATCATCACACTCGCAGCACGTGTGGTCAAATTGTCTGCAATACCTACACTGATCTTGGCTAGGGTATTCATACTGCAGGGGATGACCAGCATCGCATCTATACCAAAAGAACCTGATGCTACAGAGGCCCAAATAGCCTCATCTTTATGCAATATGACATTCTCTTCTTTGTCTAACACGATCTGAGCATGATCAGAGACGATAAGGTGTTTTTCAACACTCTCAGGCAAGGCACGAAGCGCCTTTATGCCAAGACTTGCTCCACTTGCACCGCTGATGGCTATAAGGACTTTCATAACACCTCTAAAATATATCTTTTATTTAGTCTTGTAATAATAGCATTTTTAGCTGATTTTTAGAGGTGCTCTTTAGTATGCCTACATCCACGATTTCCACACTATTTTTTTCTACAATTTGATATGGGTATTTCTGAGACTGAGTAAAGTTAAAAAAAGTGTCTACAAAGGAGAAAACATGCTTATAGAAGTTTGGGTGCCGCTGCTTTTAGCACCGGCAATGATCATCGGCTTTTTGTGGATGTTCAGAAGCAGAGAAGGTCATACTCATTGAGAAGTTTGTGCGATCATCTCTAAATAGGCTTTGATGTACAGGCTTGGAATATTGATTGTTGATGTAAGGTTTTGTTGATTGACAAGCAGTAAGTCTAGTCCTGAATCTTGCACGCTAGATAGTTGTTCAAGCGTAAAATCGATGGTGTACTCTTTATAATAATGTCCTTGTCTGATAGTAGAATAGTGTGCATTGATCGTTAAAGGTGTCACACTGTCAGAGTGAACAACAACAAAGTCCCGCCAGTTATCTGCTCTGCGTTCCAACCAGAGATAGTAATGCGGTTCTTTTGTTTTGAGAAGGGCACTGCTGTTTTTATCGGGTATACGTGCGACCAGATAGAGTAGATAGCTCTCATCAAAGGTTTTGATCTCATACGGAAGTGTAGCAATGATCTTTTCTTGATACTTGGGTTGGTAAGATATAATGCGGTGCTCTAAAAGATAGGCGGTTGTGATCTCTGGCACAGCCGTTGGTTCTACTTGGAGTTTCTCTTCATTTTTAGTACATCCGCTAACGATGATAAGGCTAATAAACAGTAGAAAAGTCTGTATTCGAGAGAGATGTGTTTTATACACGCCAATATCCATATGTTAAAGGTGTAACTAGTGCAAAATCATACCATAAAGCATAAAAGCAGATGAAGATAACAATAAACCAGCTCTTTAGATTTTTATTAGTTATCTCAATTTTTCACTTTACTCTTTATGCAGAAGCCATCAGCAATAAAAACTACGGATCAGTTGTTGTGTCGGAGGTAACCAGTATTTATGACGGGGATACCTTTCGTGCCAACATACAAGAATATCCAGAGATCATAGGTTACCGAATAGGTATTCGTGTTAACGGCATTGACACCCCGGAAATGCGTGGAAAGTGTCAAAAAGAGAAAATGTTAGCTAAAAAAGCAAAGCAGTTTAGTGTTGAGAAACTGAGAGGTGCTAAAACAATAGAGCTTCGTAATATGAAACGTGGAAAATATTTTCGTATAGTGGCTGATGTTTATGTGGATGGTAAAAGTTTAGGCGATATGTTAATTGATCAAGAGTTGGCGGTCGTTTACGATGGCGGACCCAAAGCTAAAGATTGGTGTAAATAATCACTGTGGGATCACTATATAGTAATTTATATAGTTGTCGAAAAAATATTTTAAATTTCACATAACTTTAAGTAAAACATCCCTATAATTTCAGCCTTACAAACATGCCGCCGTGGTGGAATGGTAGACACGTCGGATTCAAAATCCGATGTCGCGAGACGTGCCGGTTCAAGTCCGGCCGGCGGTACCACCCTAAAATCTATAATCAATCCTAAATATGTGTAATTTTGTAACAAGCCACTTTTCAGAATTTATTTTATTGTTTCACGATTAAATCCATACTGCATTTGCCTATAAAAGCCACTTTAAGCACTCTTTTTGCTATACTCTTACGAAATAATATACAAACTTTATAATTGAAGGAATTTCCCATTTTACGCGACGCACTTTTTATTACACTTTTCGGGGTTGTTTTTTATTTGGCAATGGCAACTATACTCGGTGACTCAGGTATTATCGGCAGCTTTGGCGCTGATTTTTCTGCACTTAATCAAGAGCTGTTTGGTTATCTTTCATACATCTACCTATTTGTCTTTGGTATAGGGGTCTATTTTCTTTATCGTCGTGCAGGTTTTGA
>JAUWLG010000270.1 GCA_030613795.1 Helicobacteraceae bacterium | reverse complement strand
GGTCAAAGCACTGCCCGTCATCGGCGAATTTATCTGGGTCGTCTCTGCCGGTCTGATCATCGGTGCAGCCATCGGATGGAGTGTATTGTGGATTATCGGTAAACTGATCAATCAGCCGCTGATCGAGATCACGCTCTCTGTCGCTGCCGCCTACCTCACCTTTTTCATTGCAGAGTCTTTGCACGTCTCGGGAATCGTTGCACTGGTGGCCCTTGCCCTGATGTTTTCGACACTTGGCCGGATCCGTATCTCTCCGGTAATCTCACACTTTCTACACCAGTTCTGGGAGATGATGACCTACATGGCCAATACCATGATCTTTCTGATCGTCGGTATCGTCATCATGGCCCATACCACGTTTGATTCGCCGCAGTTATGGATCACCCTTGGTGTACTTTATATTTTGCTTATCCTTATTCGCAGTGCCTCCGTGTTGACACTCATGCCGCTTCTCGAACGCATTGGTGTAGGAATAACCAGACAAAAAGCAACTGTACTTGTCTGGGGTGGTCTAAGAGGTGCGGTATCACTTGCACTGGCGCTGTCACTAGCCCAGGATGAAGCCGTTCCCGAACAACTTCGCGAACAGATCCTCTTTCTAACTGCGGGAATTGTGTTTCTTACTATCGTTATCAATGGTTCAACAATGGAGTGGCTGCTGCACCTGCTCAAACTTGACAGACTTCCCCCTGCCAAAGAGGCATCAGTTCAAAAAGCACGCCAAGCACTCAATGAAGATATGAATACCTTTCTCAAAACACTGGCACACAACCCTTTTTTCAATATGGTAAAACTCGATTCGCTTGGTCATCTTATAAATGACCACAGTTCTGACATCAATACGTCAGATGAATCAAGGATCAAACAAGATGAGCTCGATATCGCCTTTATGCGCAGACTGCTCGAAATCGAACGAAGTGACTACTGGCAGCAGTTTGAAGATGGCCGTATCGGACGTCAGGCCGCCTTTGACCTCTCACGTTCCGTCGAACATGCCCTCGACAATAATCCGGTTATCGCGCCGCGTCACGCCCTTGAAGAGAGTTTCAAAGTACCGACACCGCCAAAATGGCTCCAAAAACTTCCGATGATGGGACACTCTATGCAGGAGTGGCTCTTTACACGTCTTTCGCTTAGCTATGATATTGCCAGAGGGTTCGTTGCCGCACAAGAAGAGATGCGCCGTCACATCAAAGACTTGCAGCCCGATGGTGCAACAGGAGATCGTATCGAAGCAATGATCGATCATAACTGCTCCCAGGCTTTTGCCTTTGCCCATCATATCAATCGCGAATATCCTGAGCTCATTTCCCAACTTCAATCCAAATCAGCCAGACGCCTGCTGCTCAACCATGAACGATCGCTTATCTGGAAAATGGAGCACGAAGGGGTACTCGAAACTGCAGAAGCACAACACCTTATCGACAATATTGAGACGCAGATGCTGAAAATGCGTGAAGAAGAGAAAGAGTAACAGCACTTTCGCCCATAGCATCATCCTCGGTGACGGGTATTTAGTTGGATGGTAATGGTACAGTGGTCTCTAATATCTATTTAGAGATAATTCATAAAAAATTTCCGAGTCTTAAACCATGAAAAAAGTTATTGTTATCGGAGGCGGTTACGGCGGTCTTCGCGCCGTTGAGCACCTTTCAGGTATTGACGGTCTGCATATCACGCTGATCGATAAACATCCCTACCACTATCTACAGACCGAGGCCTACAGCTATATCGCCGGACGTGTTAACCTTCATGACATCATCATCGACCTCAAAAACTGGTGTTTTGGCTTTAAGAGTGGTGTTGAGTTTATACATGATGAAGTCACATTTGTTGATTTTGAGAAAAAGAGAGTTCACCTTTCAGACACAAAGCTCCATTACGATTATATTATTCTGGCTATTGGGGCAGAAACAAATTTTTTCTCTTTTATTGAAGGGTTGAGAGAGAACAGCTTCGGTGTCAAGAAACTGCAGCGTGCCTTTAACTTTAGAACCGAGTTTGAAAAACTGCTGTACAACAAAGTCGAAAGTCCGTTAGACAAAGAAGAACTTAACCTTGCCATAGGCGGAGCGGGCTTAAGCGGTGTCGAGATCGCTGCCGAAATGGCCGACGTCATCAAAAAGCACACCAAAAGTATCGGCGAGTCGACCCGTGAGATAAAGATCCACCTCATCGACGCCAGCAGTACCATCTTGCCGGGTATGAGTGACTACATCATCCAAAACACACATGAAAGACTTGAAGATCTGAGCATCAACATCATGACAGACTCGTTTATCGAGAAAGTCGACAGCTCCAGCATCTATTTTAAAGACGGCAGAAAACTCGACTTTTTC
This sequence comes from Helicobacteraceae bacterium, assembly GCA_030613795.1. Taxonomy (GTDB): domain Bacteria; phylum Campylobacterota; class Campylobacteria; order Campylobacterales; family Sulfurimonadaceae; genus Sulfonitrofixus. Next base: position 591 of record JAUWLG010000270.1, on the reverse strand, counting down.
TTTATGATCTTCACCGGAGGGATCAAAGTGCCCTCTTTCAAGCTTTCAAGAGAGGTTGAAAGAAACCGTATCAATCAATTTATCGTCGATGAGTACATGCATATTCCTGACGAAGCCAATGTCTTTGCTGTCGGTGATTGTGTTGAGATCCGCGATGCAAAAGGCAACATCCTGCCACCAACCGCGCAAACGGCAGAACGCAGTGCCGAATACGTAGCCCAATCCATCAAACAGACACTGGAGTATACAAAGGTCAAACCGTTCAATGCCAGTATAGACGGTGTTTTTGTTGCCTTGGGCGGGAAATATGCCGTTGGTGAGATGTTCAAGGTTATCAAAGTAAAAGGTTACAGCGCCTATCTGCTCAAAAAGCTTATCACCTACACCTACTATGTCGGACTAAAGCTGCGCGTCAATACCGGCTTTAAAATACGTACCAAAAAAGACGACACTTAATCATAACAAGCCAGAGGTTATGATTCATCAGATAAAAAACCACACTACAGTCCATTACATAGATGAATAATTTCAATAACTTAAAATGATTTTATATATTACAGTTAATTAAATAGGAGTAATCTTGTCTTAATT